>JAZSMX010000007.1:0-10893 GCA_045536125.1 Eubacteriales bacterium
ATCAATCAACGGGCGAAAATTGCGGCATTTCGCCGCAAAGCAAAAACGACGGGGGTGAGTAACAAATGCGTTTTCGCATTTGACTCACCCCCTGCGGCTTGTAGCTGTCATTTTTTAGAACAACATATCTTCAATATAAGCTTCTCTGAATTTTTCGGAGAAGGAAAGCTCAACGTTTTGTATATCTTTACAAAGTGCTTCCAGTTCACTCACGAGAGGGGCGTTTCCAAGGCAGATTGCAGCCCCCAAAAGTGCGGTGTTTCCGACCGTACAAAGCCTTGCTTTTGGAAAACAGGGAAGCAATCCGATTTCGGTCGCGTTTTTCAGATCCATGTAAAATCCCAAGCCGCCTGCAATGTAGACGGTTTGGATCTCTTCAATTGCAACGTCGGCTTCGTGTAACAGTGCCTTGATGCCGGCGGAAATCGCCGATTTGGCAAGCTGAATCTGGCGGATATCCGCTTGAGAAAGATAGATGCCGTCGCACAGATAAAATCGGTCCTTGAGAAGACGGGAGGAGAGGAAGGACTGACATTCCGTGTCCCACGCGCCGCTCTCATCGATCATCCCCTCCTTGACTAACAGCGCGACAAGATCGATCAGTCCGCTTCCGCAAATACCAATGGGAAAAGCAGAACCGACGGTTTCAAATCGGAGATCCCCGTTTTCGGCACTGACGTGGCAGATCGCTCCCTCAATACCGCCTGTTCCGCATTCGATCGATGCTCCTTCAAGTGCGGGCCCTGCCGCGCAGGAGGCGGAGAAAAGCTTCTGCTTATGAGAAAGCATCAGTTCACCGTTGGTTCCGATATCCACAAGAAGCTTTGTTTTTTCGCTTTTTTGAAGATTGCAAAAGAGCGCTCCGACCGTGACGTCACTTCCGATATATGCATGCGAAAATGGAAGAAGGACAACTTTATTTGCCTTGATCCCAAGCTTCTCTCCGGGGATGCGTTGCGTGTCCTTGAACGAAGGCGTGAACGGGTAAACACCGATGGAGGTCGGATCGATCCCCAAAAACAGATGAAGCATGGTGGGATTCCCGACAACGGTCAACTCTTCGATGGGTTGCTCACCGACGAGCGTTGAGAGCATTTCGCGTACTTTTGAAAGAACCGACTCCTGTAGCAATCCTCCTTTTCCCGCAGCATAGGCATCGATTCTGGTAAGAACGTCTGCACCGCACGCTCCCTGTGGATTGAGTGCGCTGCATTCGCCGAGAAGCACACCTCGGTCCATGTCATACAGACGCAGTGCAAGTGTGGTTGTTCCCAAATCAAGCACCGCTCCTTGTCGGGAAACGATCGCTTCTTGATTTTGCGCGACGGTGCGGAAGAAGACTTGGGGCGTATATTCGAGGGTAAGATCCTCTGTGACACGGGTTTGGCAAGAAAGGATGCTTTTTTGCTCACCCGACGGCAAATGAGAAGAGGGGGCGGAGATTCGACGCACCTTGCATTTTCCGCAGACACCGCGTCCTCCGCATGCCGCGGGAATATAATAGCCGTGCGCGAGCAAAAGGTCGTAAAGAAGAATGCCGTGCTCGGCTTCTAATATTCGATTTTCGGGAAGAACGGTCACTGTGTGCTTCATCATACACCTCCCATGCTACAGTACTTCGATTATAGCATGGAAGAAAACAAAAAGCAAGTGGGTTTTCTGCCTTTTTGGATGAAGTCTCCCACATTTGCACAAGATAGATTACAGGAGTGTGTGTCCGTTGATAGAGAGCCGAAAGCGAAGAGAGAGAGCCTCTGCCGCCCGTCGGCACAGGATCATACGGTCCAAAAAAATTTCAAAGTAATCCATCACAGAGCCGATTCTTGTATCGATGGCAAGGGAGAGGCGAAGCTCGGTGTGCGCCCGATTGATTTTAAGGGAGGGGCGAAGCACCGAGTAATTCACGCGATCGTGAATGTCGAAGGTGGAGCTGTCACTGTTTCTGACACGTGTCCTTCTGACATCGCATTTGTCGGCAATGATCAGTGCTGCGGCAACGGCATTGACGGGAATGCCTGTTCCCTCGTCGTGATTTCCGATGGCAGCGGAAACAGTTGCGATCTCATTGGGAGGGAATCCCAATTGATTCAAAAGAAGAAATGCCATGACCGCACCGCTTTGACTGTGATCGTTTCGGTTGACAAGGTTTCCAACGTCGTGAAGATATCCCGCGATCCGTCCGAGCTCGGCATCCCTTTGAGAGTACCCCAGCGTGGAAAGGAGCGCGCCTGCTGTTTTTGCAACCCTCGTGACGTGGGGAAAGCTGTGTTCTGTGTATCCAATGGAAAGCAAAGCCGCGTCGGCTGCCTTGATATAGGCGCGGATGTCCTCTTTTTTTCTCAATTCTTCGTACGTCATATCTGTTCTCCTTGATACGTGCTTGACTTTTGGATCGTTGCATGCTACAATGAATAAAAGAACTTTCCGGAGGAGTCAAAAATGAACGTTGAGCTTGCAACCTTGGAAAAAATGCCTCAAATACTTGATATTTACGCCGCAGCCCGCGCATATATGCGAGAAAACGGAAATATGGAGCAGTGGGGCGGAAATTATCCTGCTGTGGAGGATGTCCGATCCGATATTGAAGCGGGACATCTTTATCTTTGTACGGAGGGGGATGAGATATACGGAGTATTTTGTTATTTTGTGGGAGAAGAGCCGACTTACCGAAGCATTTATGGGGGTGCATGGCTGAATGACCTGCCTTACGGCGTGATGCACCGTGTGGCGGTTGCCAGGCATCAAAGGGGAGTGGCAAGCTTCTGCTTTTCTCACTGCTATGACCTTTGCAAAAATCTCAAAATCGATACGCACAGAGATAATATTCCCATGCAGCGTGCGTTGGAGAAAAACGGGTTTGTCAAATGCGGTATCATTCACCTTCTTAGCGGTGATGAACGGATCGCGTATCAGAAATGCGAGGAGGATCATCGGGTGCTTTGATCGTCTGATCGCTTCCGAGCTTTCTTTCTCCAAAATCCTATTGACTTAATGCTTCATTTGTGTTACAATATGTATAATTGTAGGTATTAAAAATCTATCATTACGTAGGGAGATGTTATGGGGAAGCTTTTGGATACCTTCCGCAGACACCGCTTTCTGTTTTCGGAACTTGTCAAAAGAGATTTTAAAAAGAAATATAAGCGCACCTATCTCGGAATGCTGTGGAGTCTCCTGTCGCCGCTTCTGACACTGTTGGTGATGAATTTCGTCTTCGCCAATTTCTTTGGACGTGAGGCTGACGGGTATGATTACACAATTTATCTGTTTTGCGGAATCATCGTGTGGTCCTACTTCAACGATGCCACGAACGGCGGTATGGGATCCTTGATGGGGAATGCGGGGATTTTTTCCAAAATCAACGTTCCCAAATATTTGTTTCTCTTTTCGAGAAACGTATCGGCGTTGATCAACTTCGGGCTTACCTTTGTGGTGTTTATCCTGTTCTGTTTTATCAGAAAGGTTCCCGTCACGCCGCTGTTCTTCTCTTTGATCATTCCCATCATTTGTCTGATCATTTTCAATATCGGAATCGGCATGATCCTTTCGGCGCTCTTCATTTTTTTCAGAGACGTTCAGTATCTGTGGAGCGTATTTACCACGCTTTTGATGTATATGACCGCGATTTTTTACGATCCCGAGCAGCTCGGCGGTGCCATCGGTGCCAATGCGTGGTTGTTCCATTTGAATCCTGTTTATGTTTATGTAAAATATTTCCGTTGCGTTGTTCTCGGTGTTGGCGGAAATCCTCCCGCGTTTCCTTCTCTGAAGCTCAACCTGCTGGCGGTGGGATATGCCGCAGTAGCATTTTTGATCGGTGCTTTGATCTATAAGCGCAACAATCACAAGTTCCTGTATTATATTTAACGGAGATGCACTATGGAAGATAAAAACAAACAAACGAAAGAACCGATTTTGAGTCTTTCCAATGTGTCCATCCGTTACATGACGGGGGATTTTAAGGAGATTGGTTTTAAAGAGTACTTTATCCGTAAGATCACTCGCACCTATCAAACGACGGAGTTCTGGGCGGACAGAAACGTTTCCTTGGAGCTGTACGCGGGGGATATGCTTGGCATCATCGGTGGAAACGGTGCAGGAAAATCTACCCTCCTCAAAGCGATATCGGGCATCATGGTGCCGACCGAGGGACGCGTTGTTTGCAACGGAAAGATTGCGGCGCTTTTGGAGCTTGGAAGCGGATTTGACGGGGATCTGACCGTCAAGGAAAACACCTATTTGCGCGGTGCGCTGTTGGGATATACGAAAAAATTCATGGATGATACCTATGAATCCATTATCACCTTTGCGGAGCTGAAGGATTTTGAGGATCGTCCCTTTAAGCATCTTTCCTCGGGAATGAAATCGCGCCTTGCCTTTTCCATCGCGTCCTTGGTGGAACCGGATATTCTGATTCTTGACGAGGTTCTTTCCGTGGGAGACGGCTCTTTCCGCAAAAAGAGCGAGGCGAAAATGAAATCCATCATCTCATCGGGAGCTACGACGATTCTTGTTTCGCATTCCCTCGGTCAGGTGAGATCCATGTGTAATAAGATTCTTTGGCTGGATCACGGTGAGCAGATCGTATTTGGGGATGACGTTCCGAAGATTTGCGATGCTTACCAGACGTTTATGAACGATAAGACCTTGCCTCCAAAGGGCAGTGTGTGGAACAAATCCACTGACTAAAGGAAAAGAAGACAGACGGCGGCATACAGTGAAACGGAACTTTTACTGTGCCGCTGCCTGTCTTTTTTGGGCTTCTTTGGAAAAAAGTGTTGACTTTTTTTGAAACATGATGTACAATAGAATTAAGATTGATTCTAATTTTCGGAGGACGCTATGACCAAGCAACGCGAGCTGATCATCAATATTTTAAAGCAATCGGACAGACATCTGACGGCGGATGAAATCTTTTTTCTTGCAAAGCTCAAGATGCCCTCCATCGCGATGGCAACGATCTATAACAATCTGAACGCGATGAATGAGGCGGGATTGATCAAAAGACTTCACATTGACGGTGTTGCGGATTGCTTTGATAAAATTACAGAGCCGCACGACCATCTTCTTTGCGACCGATGCGGAAAGATCACGGACATCAAGCTTCCCGCGCTGACCGACGTGATCGAACGGGAGATTCATTCGGAAATCGAGGATTACGAATTGACCGTTCACTACGTTTGCGCGGAGTGCCGCGCTCCGTCCAAGAGACGCTGATTCCAAAAGAAGTCCGCAATTCGAATGCGGCTTCTTTTTTCTTTTGATCTTATGAAAAAGAATTTTGTTTTTCCTTGACAAAACAGGGAAAGTTTGCTATAATGAAGCCGCACAGAGATGTGCAACTCTACATTATTTGGTGTATTCAAGGAGGACGTTATGTCAAAGCCCATTAAGATTGGTGTAGTAGGTCTTGGAAGAATCGGTATGAGCGTACATAAGGATTGTCTGGCAGCTCGCCCCGATAAGTATCAGGTGGTTGCTGCTTGCGACCTGATTGAGGATCGTGTTGAGAAGTTCAAGGATACCTTCGGCTGCAAGGGATATCTGAACATTGAGGATATGATTGCCGATCCCGAGGTCGAGGTGGTGGATATCGCCACTCGTTCCTGTGATCACTATAAGCATGCCAAGATGGCGCTTCTCGCAGGTAAGAGCGTGCTTGTGGAAAAGCCCTTCTGCGAAACCTACGAGGAGGCTCTTGAGCTGGTTCGTCTTGGTAGCCAGCCCGCAGGTCCTAAGGTGTTCGTTCGTCACAACAGACGTCTTGAGGAAGGCTTCCTTAAGATCAACGAGATCATTGATTCCGGGATTCTCGGCGACGTTTATGAGGTCAGACTTGCAAGAAACGGCTATCAGCGCCGTAACGACTGGCAGACCATCAAGGAGTTCGGCGGCGGACAGCTTCTCAACTGGGGCCCTCACATTGTGGACCATGCAATCCAGTTCTGCGGCGGTGCATACACCGAAATGTTCTCCGATATTAAGCGTGTCGCTGCTGTCGGTGACGCAGAGGACCACCTCAAGCTCGTCTTCAAGGGTGTCAACGGCCGTGTGGTTGATATGGAGATCAGCGGCGGTGTTGCTCTTCCTGTTCCGGAGTACATGGTTTACGGCACGAGAGGAACGCTCATTTATGAAAACAACACCATCAAGATGAAGTATCTTGATCCCGACGTAGAGCTTGCGGACATCAAGGCAGATCCCGCAACTCCCGGTTCGGGTGCTGCGTTTGGCAACAGCGAAAAGCTTGTCTGGAAGGAAGAGGAATTCCCCTCCTCCGACGGTAAGACCGAGATCATCTGGGATTACTTCTATGATGCATACCGCAACAATAAGCCCTATCCGATCACCTCTGCGCAGGCAATTGAGACTGTTCGCACCATTGAGGCTGCAAAGATCGGTACCGAGTTTGCAAAATAATTTTGAATCAAGAAAGAGGCTGTCGCAAAGCAATTTGCGGCAGCCGCTTTCTTGATTTTCAATGGGACGGTATCAAAGCTTTCTTGAAAGAATTAACACCTCATACGGTGCAAGCGTGATCTCTTTTGTGACCGTCTCATTGTTTTCTGCGTTGTTCCATGGACGATCGGTTTGCAATACGATGGTGGATGTCGAATGGTTTTCAAGGAAGACAAACGTCTCTTTACCGTCTGTTCTGGAGTGCGCGGTGACACCGTAAGGAAGAATTCCGTCAAAATCCGAGGAAATACCGCATTCTTCAAGGATGGAAGCCGTCAATTCGTCGGTAAGATCTCCGCTGTCGCGGCAAGCGATATAATATGCCTTGCCTTTCCCGTAGCTATTGACGGTCACAGCGGGCATCCCCGCATAGAAATCACTTGTATACGTGCCAAGCGCACGGGCACCGCGCAGATGGATCAGCTCACAGTAATCTGTGATTCGGTATTCCTTCCCACCGACCTCTACCGTATTGAATTCCTCCGGATAGAGCGTGTCGATTTCCTCATTCCAGATGCCGAAGACGTCCTTCAGCGATCCTGCGGGGAATCCGCCGAGATGGCAAAGATCATTTTCGTTGACCATGCCCGTGGTGTAGGTGCAAAGAAGTGTGCCGCCGCTTCTTACGTATTGCTCCAGCTTTTTCTCAAGCGCGTCGGGAACTACGTAGAGCATGGGAGCGATGATGAGATCGTAGCTTGAAAAATCGTCGTCACGGCTGATGACGTCGGTGTTGATTCCGCGCTTCCAAAGCGGGAAGTAGTGCTTTTTGGCGGTTTCAAAAACCTTTTTGTCCTCGCGCTGGAAGCCTTGCGCATATTCAAGCGCCCAGTCGTTGTCGTAATCGTAAAGGAGTGCGACACGGCTCACGGTTGCCGTTCCCACAACAGCATCCAGCTTTGAGAGACGCGCACCGAGATCGGCAACCTCGCAAAAGACGCGCGTATGCTCATTGCCTACGTGATCGACGACCGCTCCATGGAATTTTTCTGCCGAACCGCGACTTTTTCTCCACTGAAAATACTGTACGGTGTCCGAACCGTGTGCCACTGCTTGGAGGGAATACAGGGCATGCTGTCCGGGACGCTTGAGCTTGTTGTAGGGCTTCCAGTTGGTGTGCGAAGGGGTGCTTTCCATCATCATGAAGGGGCGGTGCTTGATGGAACGGAAGAGATCGTGAAAGAATGCGACTCCCGCGCCAATCACGATGTCGTTTTCGTCAGTCCCCCGCCACGCGGGATAGGAATCCCAGGAAACGATGTCGCATGCGCCCCCGAGCTCTCTTGCATCGGTGTCCTTGAACTGCTGCATGAGATTGGTGGTCACAGGGATGTCCTTGGAAAACTCTCGGATTGCCGCAATTTCCATCTTCATAAAATCAACGGTTTGATGTGTGACAAATCGTCTCCAATCCAACCTTTGCGCCATCACAGAGCCTTCACCGATGGAAGAGGGCGGTTCAATTTGCGACCAGTCGGTATAGGTGTGTGCCCAAAAGGAGGTCCACCATTCGTGATTCAGTGCATCAAGCGTTTTATATTTGTTCTTCAAAAAATCACGGAACGCCTCGCGGCATCCTTCACAGTGGCACTCACCGCCGTATTCGTTGGAGAGATGCCACATGATGAGTGCGGGGTGATCCTTGTAGCGTTCTGCAAGTCGGCGGTTGATATTTGCTACCTTTTCACGGTAAATGGGGGAAGTAAAGCAATGGTTGTGACGCTCTCCGTGAAGGCGTTGGATGCGGTTGTCATTGGTGCGAAGCACCTCCGGATATTTTTGGCTTAACCATGCGGGGCGCGCGCCGCTGGGAGTCGCGAGTACGACACGTCCGCCGTTTGCGTAAACGTCGTCCATCGCCTTGTCAAGAAAGGAAAAATCGTATTCTCCCTCCCGCGGCTCCAAAGCTGCCCACGCGAAGATTCCGACGGTCATTTCATTACATCCTGCAAGCTTCATCAGACGCATGTCCTCACGGAGCACCTCGGGAGCGTCCCTCCACTGATCGGGATTATAGTCCGCGCCGTGAAGAATGTGCTTGAATTTTTCGCTGACGTATTTTTTTTCCATGTCGACCTCCGCAAACAATTTGTGATGCTTTTATTATACAGTATCCCATGCCGATTTGTCAATCGGAATCGCGTAGCGAACCCTCAAATGTCGGAAAAGTACAAGTCTATGTCGGAAAAATACCTTGACTTTGTTCGCTGATTGAGGTATGATGTAGGGGAAAGAAAAATCTTTTATTGGTTGGAGGAACCGATATGGTAAAGGATTTGACGAAGGGGAGCCCCACAAGGCTGATTGTCGTTTTTGCAGCAACCATGCTGATTTCAAGTCTTACCAATTATCTGTACAGTCTTACCGATAGTCTGATGGTGGGGCATTTTGTGGATGTGACCGCTTTGGGCGCTGTCAGCGCAACCTCTCCGATCCTGATGGTATTAAACAATCTCTCCACCTCAATCATCTCCGCTTTTTCAATTACCGCGGGGCGCATTTTCGGATCGGGTGACAGAGGTGCATTGCGAAAAATGATGGCAAACGCCACGTATTTGACGGTAATCATCGTTTCTCTGATCACCGTGGTTTCCTTGGTTTTGTGCGGACCTATGATCGAGTGGACACAAACCCCCAAGGAGCTGAAGGAGGGCGCACGGATATACATGACGATCCTTATTCTTGCCAAGCCCTTTTCGGCGCCTACGTGGCTTTTGGCGGGTATTTTCCGCGCGTTGGGCGACACCAAAACGCCTGTGAAGATCGGTGTTGTCAACGGCTTGGGAAATGTGATCTTTAACTTTTTGTTTCTCGTGGTCTTTCCGATGGGGATTGCGGGGGCGGCGCTTGGTACACTTTGCTCTGCCCTGACGGGATCTGTTATTTATTTGATTATTTACAAGAGAAAAATGCAGATGCTGCACTTTGGCGGTGAGGATGCGAGATTCTCCCTCCGCATGGTGAAGCGTTTACTTGGCATCGGACTTCCGATCGGTCTTGAGAGCGCGGTTACCTCTCTCGGCTCTCTGATTTTGCAGGTGGCAGTCAACTCTCACGGCTATGAGGCAGTCACGGGAATCTCGATGGGATCAAAGATTATGAGCTTGTTCTGGATCTTCTTCTCTGTCTTTGAAAGCTCTCTTCTTTGCTTCTGCTCGCAAAACGTCGGTGCGGGACGGATTGACCGTGTGCGTCGCGGAGTGCGTAACACCTTCTTCATTTTTTTGATCATAGGAGCGTTCTTCTTCTTGCTTGCTCTTACGGGAATTGACCGATGGATTTACAGACTTTTCTTCAACGAAGCGGATCTGCTGCTTGAGAGTACGGGCGCGATCATTGAAGCGGGGCATTTGTACTATTTGACGCAAATGATCTTTTTCCCGTTTATTGCCATGCTTTTCACGTGGCGTGCGGGGCTCAAGTCCTTCGGCTCTACCGTGCCAACGCTGTTTTGCGGTGTGATGGAATTGATCGCGCGTGTGAGCGTTTCGCTCTTCTTTGGAAGTAACATACAGCTTTTGTATTTCGCAGGACCTATGGCATGGGTTCTGTCGGGAATCTTCGTGGCGATTCTTTACCCAATTGTGGTCAAACGCGAATTGCGATTGCAGAATTCTCAAAATATGGGGACGGATTCAGGAAAGGCAAAGGTGTCCCAAAAAGTATAGAGGGTGACGTGTGAGATTCTGTTGTACAAATTAAGGACGAAGGAAAAGAGGAATTGACGGATGGATTCTGCAGGCAAGGAGAAAAATACGGCTTTTTTGGAACGTGCGGTTCTGCGTCCGATGATGCCCGAGGATGAGGGGATCGTGAATGCGTTTTTTGATGCCATGGGGGCTGAATCCCGCGCGATTTTCAATCGCGCCGATTATCAGCGTAAATGGGCTTTGAAATATTGCCGTCGGGCGGATCTGACGCGTCGTTATTGGGTGGCAGAGCTGGATGGAAAAATGCTTGGATTTGTATTTTTCTTCGATTGGAATACGACGATCCCCATGCTTGGCATCGGGGTGCGTGACGATCTTAAGGGGATGCATTTGGGCGGAAGACTGATGGACTATGCGATCGAGGCAGCAAAGGAGGCGGGGAAGGGCGGTATTCGTCTGACAACGCACGTTGCCAATTTGCGAGGTCAGATGCTTTATGAGAAAAAGGGCTTTCGCTGTATGGGACAAGCCAACAATCCATTGGAGGTTTTTTATCTTCTTTGGTTTGAGGATAAAACGTAAAAACGGAAAAGAGGGGCTGTCACATCTGCCCTGAACGAAAAAGCCCGTGGAGAAAAGAAAAAAGTCCCGTTTTCCGGTAAATCAGAAAATGAGACAGGAATCGGTTGAATTTCTTCGAAATTCTCCAAAATATTACGGGCTAATTCTTGCGCCGAATTCGGGGCTCGACGTACCTTTGTACGCCTGTCGCCCCGAATTCGAC
>JAZSMX010000077.1:0-10042 GCA_045536125.1 Eubacteriales bacterium
TTTTGCGCGCGGGGGCTTCGTCAGTGACTCAGCCCCAAATTATATTTCCAGAATCAAAAGGCATGAATGTACAGGAAGTGTAAAAGTCAAATCGTTTGTCACACAAAGCAATTCGCCATTATGGTTTTGATCCAACAAGTAAACCTCATACCGAGAATCTTTGGAGAAATTCAGATGTAGCTCAATTTCTTTGGAGGCATCATCATCCGAATAATAAGTGAGCATTGCGGTGAGCTTCCCATCCTCTGAACTGCGACAGAGGGTATAAACGTTTTCAATCTCGGTGCATTGTACTTCTTTACCTTTTTTGTAGAAATGGTTTCCGTACCAACAGAAAGGATAATATGCTTTTTGCGGTTTGCAGGTATAGTAATCAAACAATCCACATAAAACGCCCGGACGGGTATCGTAATACATAAGCATGTCAATCGGGGCTTTTTGTGCTTCGCACATGCAGGATAACACAAAGGAAGCTCCCTTAATTCCGCGGATCACGTCAATACTGTACATAAAATGATCCGACCAATTTTTCAAATAATTCCACTCATTGCAGATTGATTCCGTTTTTTCGTAGCCGTACCGATTCAAAAGTGTGCGAATACGATTTGCACGCTCTGTCATGCGCTTCGCTTCGGTACAATAAATATGCCACGAGAAGAAGTCGAGATTCACGTTTCTTTGTTGCATCACACAAAGAAATTCTTCCGCCCAGTCCTCTTTTTTTGCGAGTGCGGGACCTCCGATCTTCAAATTGGGAAAAACACTCTTTAAATGTTTCACGGTAATTTCAAAGAAGTCAAAAAACTGCTCTTTCGTACCGTCCCATAGGTTCTTGCCAAGATCGGGTTCATTCCAAATTTCCCAATATTGAATATTCAAATATAAGCCGTCTGCCCATCCTTCATTATAATGGCGAATGATATGCTCACAAATGCGTGCCCATTTTGGAAAATCCTTCGGGGGGATTGTATTGTGTTTTTTTACTTGATGTTCAATGCTTTCACCGAGACGGAAAAAGATTTGGCTTCCTGCATCCAAACAAACCTTTATGTTTTCATCCGTACAGGCAAAATCATAGGATGCAGGATCGTTTTCATCGGCATCAAAGTTTGGGAAAAGCACGTGAATATCATGAATATAAGGCGCGCCGTAAACATTATGTCCCGCTATATTGGAATCGTGATTTCTTATAAAAGGGATTTTTGCAGCCTCATACTCTAAAAAGTTGCTTCTTACCGATGTATTTGCCGGACGCCTTGTCCAAGGTCCTCCGTTTGTGGCATGTAAAGGTTTAAAGAATTTCTCTGTTTGCCCGAGATGAAGGTGTAGGCTTTTCATGATCACTCCTTATCAACATTGATGTGCTGTTACCATGATAACACATTTTCGATTCATTGTCAATAGACCTGAAGCGCAATTAGACGACCGCAAAGGGCACCGCAAACCGCGCGGAGTCCTTTTTATTGGTGGAGATGAGAGACAAGCAGAAATCTCTCGCACCTTGCAAGGTGCAAAAAAGGGGGTGAGTCAAATGCGAAAACGCATTTGTTACTCACCCCCGTCGTTTTTGCTTTGCGGCAAAATGCCGCAATTTTCGCCCGTTGATTGATGATATTTTGAGATTTTTCAAGCGAAAACCGCAAATTCCGCGGCACGCAAAAGCCTACCGTCGGCTTTTGCGCGCGGGGGCTTCGTCAGTGACTCAGCCCCCTTTTTGGGGCATACCGATATAGGAGTTGCCCGTGCCGCGTTCCCCCGACGGCGCGGGCAACGAAAACGCTGTTAGGACAGACGCTTGATATTCTCCAGGCACTCCTTGCAGATGCGCTTTCCGTTGTAGTAGATCACCTGATCGGCATTGCTGCAAAAGATACAGGAAGGCTGATATTTCTGCAAAATGATGCGCCCCTCGTCCGTAAAGATTTCCAGCGCGTCACGCACGTTGATATCCATGCTCTGGCGGATCTCCGCGGGCAACACAATGCGACCGAGCTCGTCCACCTTTCTTACCATTCCCGTTGATTTCATATTGTCTATCTCCTTTTTTCTTCAAATTCTTTCGTTTTCACCGTAAAATCACCGAAATTCATAGGACGTGTATATTATATCCCATCTTTTTTTGTATGTCAATAGCCAAATATGGAAAAATTTTACTTTTTGAGAGGATTCGATCGACAAAAAGAGACAAAGCGTGTGAAAAAAGCGCAAAAAATGGCGAACGGCGCGTTTTTTTCGTCGCTCTTTTTTGGGGAGCAGGTGTTTGACGCTTCCAAAGAAGGCGAATACTTCCCAAAAGGAAGCTTTTTGGAGGAACGCATGATTCGAGGCGCAAAAAAACAAATGATCGTACTGCACACGGGCTCAAGCCCCTATTTTGACACGGCGTATTTCATTCTGAAAAATAAGCAGAGCAAGGAAAGAGCCCCCACGGGAGACATGCTCGCGGAGGCGAACAGAATTCTGTGCGAAAACCAGCCCTCCCGTCCGTCGGGCAGGCTTCATTTCGGTCGGCTCGTTTCCTTTTTTGCGGGGCTTCTTTGCGGTGCTGCCGTTGCGGTGGGAATCCTTCTCTGCGTCTTCCTGCTCTGAAAAACGGCGTCTTTCCATTCTCCGGGAAAATAGGTATTGACAGAAAAAGGAAAATCGTGTATAATAGGATAGTTATCATCGGATTTTTTCCGCGCACAACGGATGACGGGCGCGGATATCAATACAAACAAAAATACACTTGCTCAAAAGCAGAAAGGAACAACACAAATTCATGCCAAGAAAACCGAAAAAAGCAAAGCCGACGGGAAAGCTTCGGATCATCCCCTTGGGCGGCTTGGGTGAAATCGGCAAAAACATGACCGTGATCGAATACGAAAACGACATGGTCGTGATCGATTGCGGACTCGGATTTCCCGAGGATGATATGCCGGGCATCGATCTTGTCATTCCCGACTTCTCCTATCTGGAGGCGAATCGGGAAAAGCTGCGCGGAATCGTTCTGACGCACGGACACGAGGATCACATCGGTGCCATCCCCTATCTTCTCCGCACCCTCAATCCCCCCATCTACGGCACACCGCTGACGCTTGGGATCATCCGCAACAAGCTGGAGGAGCACGTGCTCCCCGCAAAGCCCAAGCTCTGCCCCGTCAGCGCGGGCGACAAGGTGCGCCTCGGTGCTCTGACCGCGGAGTTTATCCACGTCAACCACTCCATTGCGGATGCCTGTGCCATCGCGTTGCACACACCGCTCGGTGTCCTTCTCCACACGGGAGACTTCAAGCTGGACACCTCTCCCATCGACGGCGGAATGATGGACATCGTCCGCTTGGGAGAGCTCGGACGCGAGGGAGTGCTCATGCTCCTTTGCGAATCGACGAACTCCGAGCGTCCCGGCTACACCCCCTCCGAGAAAAAGGTGGGTGCGTCCTTGGAAAGCATTTTTGCTTCCCACACGAAAAAGCGGATCATCATCGCCACCTTCTCCTCCAACGTGCATCGCGTTCAGCAGATCATCGATACGAGCGCACGGCACGGACGCAAGGTCGCCATCACGGGACGGAGCATGCTGGGCATCGTCAAGGCGGCAACGGAGCTGGGATATATGAAAATCCCCTCGGGTGTCCTTATCGACATCAACGACATCAAAAAATACAAGCCGCGTGAATTGACCATCATCACCACGGGAAGTCAGGGTGAGCCGATGTCGGCGCTTTACCGCATGGCATTCTCGGATCACGCGCAGGTCTCGCTTGATGCGGGAGACCTTGTGGTGCTCTCCGCCTCCGCGATTCCCGGAAACGAAAAGCTGGTCGGGCGCATCATCAACGAGCTTTCCAAGAATCACGTCGAGGTGCTTCACGATGCCGTAGTGGAGGTTCACGTTTCGGGGCATGCCTGCCAGGAGGAGATCAAATTGATGCTGGCACTGACCAAGCCCCGCTATTTCATGCCCGTTCACGGTGAGAGCAGACACCTGTGTGCCTGCAGCGAGCTTGCCGCTTACATGGGCATTGACAAAAAGCGTATCTTCATCTCGGAGATCGGTAAGGTGCTCACCGTCGATTCCGAGGGCGCGCGCTTCGACGGCACCGCGCAGGCGGGAAGCATTCTCGTGGATGGCTACGGCCTCGGTGACGTGGGCAGCATCGTGCTTCGCGACCGCCGCCATCTCGCGCAGGACGGTCTGATCGTCGTCGTCGCGACGGTGGACACCGACGCACGCCTTCTTCTCTCAGGTCCCGACATCGTTTCGCGCGGCTTCGTTTACGTGCGTGAGGCGGAGGCATTGATGGACGAGGTTCGCTCCGTCGCTTACGATTCCATCTCCGACATTCTCTCGCGTCGCGGAAGAGTGGACCGCATGCAGATCAAAAAGAGCGTCAAGGACGATCTGACGAAATACCTGTATGCCAAAACCAAGAAGAAGCCGATGATCCTCCCTGTGATTATGAACGTTTGATTCCAAAATTTTGTATTTGTTCATAATCGTGACACAGGAACTTCACAGAAAAAAGTTATAATATTTTTTATCAGTCTTACAGCAAGAAGAAAGGAACTCTCTATCATGGGAAAAGGAAAAAGAAACAGACAAACCCATCTTGAAGACAAGCTGGTGAATCCCGACAAATACAGAGAACAAAAGAAATCCCGCACAATGCCGAAATGGGCAACAAGAACGATCTGGATCGCGGTTCTGGTACTGATCGTTGCGGCGATCGTTCTCGTCGCGATGGCACAGAACGGTGTCTTCCTTCGCGCGCAGGTTCTTGTCAAGAGCTCCGAGGGCTATGACCTGAACAGACAAATGGCTTCCTTTATCGTATGGCAAAGCCTCTATCAGCAGGGATATCAGGAATGGTATTACGCTTACTACGGACTTTCCAACGATGAAAACAAGATTACGGAAACATACTCCAATCCCTCCGAGTACGCAATCCTCTACGCTTCCAATTCGACGACCACGTATCTGCGTGACGTCATCGAGTCCTCGGGAGATTATCTGGTAGAGCTCGTTGCGGGCGCGGATGCGGCAGCTGCAAAGGGACTGGAGCTGAACGAGTACGACCGAGCAGCCATCGACGAGATCGTCACCTGGATCAAGGATCTGCAGAAGAACGCCGTTCCCGAAGCGTCTTTGAACAGCTTCCTCAACGTTTACGTGGGTGAGGGTGTCACCGAAACCGACGTCAAGGCAGCCGCAAAGCTCATGGCAATGTATACCAAGTATTGCGATTACACGAAGTACGAGATGAACAGCGATTCCTCCATCGGGGAGAACGAGCTGCTCACCTTCATCGCAAAGAACCCCGTTGACCACTACAACGCAGTTTACCGCGCTTTCGAGGCGGCTGACGCGGATGAAGCAAAGAAGTTTGAGGAGATCGAAAGTGAAGCAGAATTCACCGACCTTGTCGCTGACATTCTCCTTGAAAAGCATCTGAACGATCTTCTTCTTACCAAGTTCGCGCTTCCCGATGCCAATGAGGCAGGAGACAAGCTCAACACCGCAAAGAAGGATAAGGATGCGGACAAGGCATTCCCCGCAGCTCTTGAGGAGCTCGGACTCAAGTTTGAGACCTACACGCAGAGCACCGAGGACGGCAAGAAGGTTTACGACCCCGAGATCAAGGATTCCGTTCTCACCGAGTGGCTCTTTGATTCCTCCAGAAAGGCAAAGGACTTCAAGGTGATCACGGGCGAGGATGCCGTTTACCTGGCATGCGTTCTCACCGATCCCTCCGTCGATTCCGACGAGACCTCGGTCAACGCCGCTTGGAAGACCTACGCGCTCAAGGATTACGAGGAAGAAACCAAGGATTACGCGCCTCTGATCAAGCGCGACTTGATCTCCGCAGAGCGTAAGGATACCACCGACAACAAGTCCTCCGAGGAATTTGCCGAGGAGCTCATCAGCGCACTCAAGAAGGACGAGGTCGCTGTAAAGGACATCGACAAGAAGGACTACCCCACTGTGACCGAGATCAAGAAGGGCATCTCCACCAAGAAGCCCGAAGAGAACAGCTCTTCCTCCACCACCACGGTGCAGGATGCTCCCGACGCAATTCTTGACGAGCTTTACAAGTCCGGTGCCGCCATTCAGAAGAACACCTTCTACCAGGCAGATGACGATGCGGGAAATTCCTATGTCATTGAGGTCACCGACATCAACGGAACCAATTACAAGATCGACTACGCTGTTGTGGAAGACAGCACCTACTACTCCGTTTTCCGTTCCATGAAATCAAAGATGGATGCGGCCTATCCCCTCGTTGCTCCCACACTCAAGTACCCCGACCTTTCCGAGGACAAGGATACGGATGCTCTCTCCTTTGAGGAGTGGATGTGCGAGAGCACGCTGACCGAGGCGGACAATGATACCCCTGCTACCCTTACGTTCGCAAGAAAGAAGAACGACGTGAAGTGGTTCGAGAGCGAAACGACCACCGAAACGACGGGCGGCACTTCTCTTACCAAGAAGGTTTACAAGGCTTATATCGTTGTCACCCCCATGGAAATTGAAACACAGTCCGACACACAGACCGCTCACGGCGGTTACCTCAAGTACAACTCTGAGGAGGAAGCAATCGCCGCTTATGAGACGATCTGCGAGCTGGAGGGCTTCGAGCTCTGGCACGCATTCAAGTCCCTCAAGGTTGTGACCGAGGCAAAGGTGGAGGGCGAAACCGATACCACCACGAACGCAACGATCAATACCAAGATCGAAAAGACCACCTCCGGTATTGACGAAAAGGTTCGCGACTGGTTCTTCACTAAGGATCTCAAGGAATCCGTGGACGTCGTTGAAGGCAAGGACGGCTCCTTCTATCTGACGTACTTCAAGAGTGCTTCCGACACCGCTTGGGAAAGAGACACCAAGGATGAGTATATCACCGCAACGCTGACCGAGGAGCTTGAGGCTCTGATCGCGGAGGGTGAGTACAAGTTGGATGAAGCAGTGCTTGAAAAGCTCGGAGAGCTTCAGCTTGAGAGCGAAACCGAATAATCTGCCCCAAAGGGCTGTTCACTTCAGAATGCCACGGTTTTTCCGTGGCATTTTGAAATCAAACGAATATACTGTATTGAATCACACCGAGTAAAGGAATCTTACGATGATACTTGATGCCAAACAAACTACCGTCGCTTACCGTTGCCCCGCTTGCGGTGCGGGGGTTCTCAGCGCAGTCGATCTCTTCTCCCTCGGAGCGGATATGATCAAGCTGAAATGCGATTGCAAAGCAAGCGAAATGACGGTCGCGTCCACGTCGGACGGAAAGATCCGCCTGACCGTGCCTTGCATGGTCTGCCCCTCTCCTCACATCTTCACCGTCAGCAAATCCCTGTTCTATTCCAAGGAGCTCTTCACCATGCAATGCCCCTATATCTCGGATCTGACCATCGCACTCTTCGGTGAGATCAACGAGGTTCGTGCGGAGCTGGCGCGCGGAGAGCTGGCGCTTCTTGACCTGATGGAGAAGAACGGCATTGAAAGCTTCGATGCCCTTCACAACGACGAGGATACCCTTCCCGATCCCCAGATTCTTGAGATCGTGATGTTCGTGATCAACGATATGGATGCTGAGGGGAAGATCTATTGCCGCTGCGAAAGAGACGACAACGACCGCCGTTATGAAGCCGAGATCACCGAGGAGGGCGTCCTTGTGACCTGCAAAAAATGCGGTGCTTCCCGTCTCATTCCCACCGATTCCCGTTTGAGTGCCCACGCGTTTTTAAATGCCGACGCGCTCTATCTGGAATGAGCTTGTAAACCGCTCCTCAAAGAACCCTGAGGAATAAAAAGAATACAAAAACCGAGTACCCTCCAATGCGTTTTTTCCATTGGGGGGTACTCGGTTTCAAAGCTCTTTGTTTATTTCACCTTCGCACCGAAGGGGAAGATTGCCAGCTTTACGATCTTGAAGCACTGAACGCCACGGGAAATGCCGATGATCGTCACGCAGTTCAAAACACCGACAAGGAGGTAGACAAGAGCGACCTCCCACCCAAAGAGCACAGCCCAAACCACGTTGGCAACGGGATGCTTCCCGTAATCAAGGCGCACCTTTTTTCCGTAAGGCATAAAGGAAAGCATGGCAAGCTTGAAGCACTGCTTTCCGAAAGGAATTCCGATCACCGTCAAGCAAAGCAAAATACCTAAGATGCCCCAAATCAAAAACAGCCAGATACCGCCCAACAGCGCCCAGAGAATATTGGAAATCAATCGCAGCATATTAAAAACTCCTTTCAAGGGAACCTCTTGACCAACACAACATATACATTATATCATACTTTTTCCCGTTTGTAAAGAGGATTTTTAAAATAATAACCAAACTTCTCCATTTTATACAAATAGAGATTGTGAACTTCTAACAATTTGTCAATTGCAAAACGCAAAAAAGCGTGCTATAATATAGACAGAAAGGAGGTACAGTCCAATGGGCAAGTAAACACCGACCATACGGACAACATCCAAAGCAATAAACGTTCACAAGCATCCCACCCCTCGGCGAACAAATGCGAGACGGGTATCCATTAGAAAGCAATAGAAACGGTGAAACGTGCAACTCTTCGGCACAGACCACACGGCGGTGTCACGCAAATATATGAAACCGAGCACATCGGTTCGTATATCTCTTTGATATAGATCGGTAACGGATGCAACCGAAGGAAACGAAAACGGAGTGACAGGGAGGACGTCACCCAAAAACAGTGAACGAAACGGATCCGCAATGGTCAGAAGCAGCAATTCCCTACCCCAAGAAAAGAATCATTTCGCCCTTTCCAAAGAAGCTACATAAAAACAAAGCCGATTCTTGCTTAAGAAAATGTTAAGAGTGTTTTAGGATGTGGGGACAGCGTAAAGGGTAGACAACAGAAAGAGAGGATCACAAAGGATGTTAGATACTAAGAGTGAGCAGAAGTGACCCTTGATTGCAGAATTGTAACGAATGCAGTCAAGGGTCACTTCTCTTTTTTGCTTTCTTTTTAGAACAAGAACAATTTTTATTCTTATATTCTACATTTCCCTTCCCTTTTTTGAAAAAACAACTTGACTTTTCCACCGTTTTCTGCTATACTGTGAAAAGTGATTTCACACATCGAGGTGTGGCGCAATTGGGGA
This sequence comes from Eubacteriales bacterium, assembly GCA_045536125.1. GTDB lineage: Bacteria > Bacillota > Clostridia > Oscillospirales > CAG-272 > UMGS1865. Next base: position 9,113 of record JAZSMX010000077.1, read on the forward strand.
CGTTTGCGAGCGCCACCGGGGGCGGATGCAGCGAGCAATAAGGAGTGGCAGCGGTCGAAATTTGGCGACGTTTTAGCGGAGCAACAAATTTCGGGCACCGCAACAGGAAGCGCGTCACTACCCCACTTCCCTATTTCCTATGATTTGAATTTAATATTTTTCACACATCGAGGCGTGGCGAAGCTTGGTATCGCGCCTGGTTTGGGACCAGGAGATTCCGCAGGTTCAAATCCTGTCGCCTCGACCATTTGGGCTTTGAGAGCAATTCTCAAAGCCTTTTTCTTTGACTTCAGCGATGCAAAGTTTGAGTGTTGGATAGTAAAAGCGATGGACATTACTGCTCACCGCTTTTACTGTATCGATCTAACTATACTTATATTTTGGCTTATTGATACTTTAGATTGTTCTAACTTTAGAGTAATTTTGCAAGCACATTTATTGCTTTCTCTGAATCTTCTCCCTCTGCGGTCATTTTAACAACATCACCCGCTGAAACTTTAAGGAGCATCATACCGAGTAAACTTTTGGCATTCATAACGTATTCATCGTGAGAAATATGAATTACGCTTTTGAAGGTCATTGCTTTCTGTACGAGCTGAGAAGCACGGCTATGTAACAAACAGCAATCTGATGTGATCTTTATTTCTTTTTCGATTTTCATAAAAAATCCTCTCGATCAATCAAATCTGACTCTTGGATTGAGAACGTCAGGAGAGTGCCACGTAATGCCTTTTTCGGCAAGATAATCGGTCTTGAGACTCCACACGTGATGGCAAGAGCCGAAGCCGCGATACTCGTGGTTCTTTTCGATCTTCTCGTCCACCTCGTCGATGACGGCGAGGTATTCCTCGGTCATTTCCACGGGATCGTGCTTGAGGTTTCTGCGCCGATTCATCACGGTATCGAAAACGTCGTCCACAATATCCTTCG
>JAZSMX010000059.1:0-2673 GCA_045536125.1 Eubacteriales bacterium
AAACATGCTTCAAGATGAGATATCCCACCTAACTTGATTAGGTAAGGTCACTTGTAGACTACGAGTTTGATAGGTCAGAGGTGTAAGTGCAGTAATGCATTGAGCTGACTGATACTAATAGACCGAGGGCTTGAACTTCCAGGTTCAAGATCTACAGAATTATTGAGTTTCGCTTAACTCACCTTCGATTCTTTTATTCGATTTTCTATGGTCGTAAGACGTGAAAAGCACCGAACATTCGGTGCTTTTTTCTTTTCGATATGGGGAGGTTTTTGTGAAAAGAAAAATTCTTTGGATTTCTCTTGTTTCCGCTGTGCTTCTTTTTCTGGGAAGTGTATTTGGCGTGAATGCTTACGTCAAGCATAGTGTTAAGGAGCGTATCGTTTCTTATGAGGATGCATGCGAATTGTCCGATATTGATTGTGTTTTGATATTGGGGTGTTTGGTGAAGACGGACGGTTCTCCGAGTGATATGCTTGAGGATCGACTGGAGGTGGGAATTCGTCTTTACCAATCAAAGGCAGCTCCCAAGCTTCTCATGAGCGGTGATCATGGACGAGAAGATTATAACGAGGTTGGAGCGATGAAGCGCTATGCCGTAGAATCAGGTGTTCCAAGCTACGATGTTTTTATGGACCATGCCGGCTTTTCCACCTATGAAAGTCTTTATAGACTGAAGGAGATATTCAGGACTGATAAGGTATTGATTGTTACACAGGAATATCATCTTTACCGTGCACTTTATATTGCAAAGGAATTGGGGATCGATGCTTACGGCATCAGTGCTGACCTGCGTAGCTATTCGGGACAGGGAATGCGCGACGTGCGCGAGGTGCTTGCAAGATACAAGGACTTTTTTGCAACGTTCTTCAAGCCCTATCCGACCTATCTCGGTGATGCGGTTCCGATCTTTGGAAACGGTGATTTCACCAACGATGAAGATGAAACGTACAAATAAAAAGTGTGATCGTCTCAAACTCGTTATTTTGAGACGGTCACACTTTTTATTTATACTTTTTCTAAAATTCTTCCCTTTGAAAAACCAACGCGATGGTAATAGAGGGTGAGAAGAAGTGAAGCCATCAACCATCCGATGGGATAAGCCATTGCTGTGATCACCATACGGGCGTGCTCTGTGATGACTGTGAGCGTGGCGAGGTAGGGAATGAGGAGCTTTGCGATCAAAAAGAGCATGATCTGGCGGAAAACGACAAAGGAAGAAAGCAGAATGATCATCGGTGCGCGACTGTCGCCGGCTCCTCGAAGCGCACTGGCGTAGATCTGATTATAGCAGCAGAGAATGTAAAAGGGAGTGGTGAAGCGCATGAAGAGTGTGCCGATGGTAATGACCTCTGCCTTGGAGTTGAAGAAGGCGATCAGTTGAGGTGCAAAGATCAAGACGGGAATCATCAAGATTGCTGTGGAAAGAATACCGATACAGAGGGCTGTTTTTACGCCCTTTTTGGCTCGGTCGATCTGCTTGCTGCCGATGTTTTGTGCGACAAACGTGGTGGAGGAAAGTGCGATGGATTGCATGGGAAGGAGCAAAAGCTGATCAATCTTGGTATAAGCCGTCCATGCGGACATTCCGTCAGCACCGAAATCATTGATGTAGGATTGTACGAAGACGTTGGAAAAGGCTGTGATCGAAACCTGAATTCCCGCGGGTAACCCGACCTTGAAAATTTTTGAAAGGATGGGGAGATCAATGCGAAGGTCCCGTAGAGTCAGATGAACGCAGGATTTTGTGCGCATCAAGGTGATGATGACCAAGATGGCGGAGACCCCCTGTGCAATCACGGTGGCGAGGGCGACACCCTCGACCTCCATATCGAATACCAATACAAACACAAGGTCAAGAACAATGTTGATGACTGCGGATACGACCAAAAAATAGAATGGATGGCGCGAGTCTCCGACGGCTCGCAAGATTCCTGCCCCGATGTTATAAATCATCAGTCCGAGAATGCCCGCAAAATAAATCGTCAGATAGGCAGACGATAGTTCGATGACGTTGTCGGGCGTGTTCATCAGCCTGAGCATCAGTGGGGTGATCAGAATTCCCAACGCGGTAAAGACAATGCCGAGAAGTAAGGTTGCGACGATCGACGTATGGACCGCTTTTTTGACGTGTTCCTCGTCCTTCGCACCGAAATATTGTGAAATGACTGCACCGGCACCCGTGGACAGACCACCGAAAAATCCGATTAGCACGTTGATGATGGAGCTGACTGAACCGACCGCGGCAAAAGCTTCGTTACTGACGTAGTTTCCGACCACCCAGGTGTCAACCAGGTTGTAGAACTGTTGAAAGATGTTTCCAATCAAAAGAGGGAAGGCGAATACCAGGAGGTGACGAAGGATACTGCCTTCTGTCATGTTTACTTCGTGTGCGCTTTTCCTTTGAAAAACAGAACGCATACTTTTCAAAAAAATGTATCCTCCTCTTCTCAATATTCTCGTTGTATAGTTCTCCCCCATTATACCATGATGCAAATGCAAAATCAATATAATGGGGGATTTTTCTTATAAAGGACACCTCTAAAAATTCCCAACCTATTGCAATAAAGGACAAAATATGATATAATAAAGGCAGAACGAGGAAAAGGCGGATTAAGCATGAAACAGATTTCCCTATTTGCCGAAGAAAACAGATTGCAGAAGCTTAGTGAA
>JAZSMX010000097.1:0-19674 GCA_045536125.1 Eubacteriales bacterium
CCCCGAATTCGGCGCAAGAATTAGCCCGTAATATTTTGGAGAATTTCGAAGAAATTCAACCGATTCCTGTCTCATTTTCTGATTTTACCGGAAAACGGGACTTTTTTCTTTTCTCCACGGGCTTTTTCGGTCTCGTCAAATATGACAGCCCCACAAGAAAAGGGTATAGAAGAGAACCCCTCCATCACCGAACCTTGAAAATATTACTCTTCAACCAAGGCAACGATATCCCTGTGAATTTCTTCGATGGAGCGCGCCGCATTGACAATGCGGATATTCTCCGAATTCTTCAGCTCCTCAAAGACACGGTAGAATTTATCTCGCACAGCACCCAATTTTTCCACCGTTTCGTAAATTTCGCGAGTGGCTCTTCCGCCTGTGATGCGCGCCATGCTCTCCTCGGGAGTCAGATCCAAGAAAATGCACAGATCGGGACGGCGGATCTCGGGGCAAGCAAGATTCATATCCCTTACCCAAGCGGCATCCGTCTCACTTCCCTGATATGCCATGGAGGAATAATAATACCGATCGGAAATCACGTCAAATCCGTCGTTCAGCATTTTTTCAATTCCATTGATCGGATTGACGTTATGAAAAATGCGATCCAGGGTAAACAGCGCCGCCATTTCGCAAGCACTTCTTTTGGAAACCCCCGCAAGAGCATCGCGTAAAAGACCGCCGCTGACCGATTCCGTCGGCTCTGCCGTGCGGAACACGGAGCGTCCCGCACCTCGTAAATACCTTTCCAAAAGATCAATCTGCGTGGTTTTCCCCGCACCGTCGATCCCCTCAAAGACAATCAATCTTCCTCTTTTTTTACACTCTGCCATGAGGTCACTCTCCATCCTTACTCTTGAGAAGCTCAATTTCCCGACGCAATTCCGCAATGGTTTCCTCCATCGCGCGGAACTGCTGGGCAACAGGGTCGGGAATGTGAATCTGGTCAAGATCGTCAACCACCTTCACCCCGTCACGGCGTACCACACGCGCGGGAATTCCCACCGCTGTGCTGTTTTCGGGAACGGGATGCAGCACCACAGCATTGGCGGCGATCTTGCTTCCCGAGCCGACCTTCAAAGGACCTAATACCTTCGCACCCGATCCAACCATGACGTTGTCTCCCAGTGTCGGGTGACGCTTTCCGACGTCCTTTCCCGTTCCGCCGAGCGTCACGCCCTGGTAAAGCGTGCAGTTGTCTCCGATCTCCGCAGTTTCACCGATCACAACTCCGCTTCCGTGGTCAATAAAGAAATTTTTTCCGATGGTCGCACCGGGATGAATCTCAATTCCCGTAAAATGACGTGCCAACTGGCTGATGGCACGCGCACTGAAATAATGCTCGTTTTTGTGCAACGCGTGCGCCAAGCGATGTGCCATAATGGCATGCACACCCGAATAAAGCAACAAAATTTCCGCAGAGCTTCGTGCGGCGGGATCGCGTTGGCGAACCGCTTCGACAGCCTCTTTAAATTCGCGCTCGGTCGCAAGGATCAGACGTGACACGCCGTTTTTCGTTTCCTTCACGCTCTCACCGATTCGCGCCCACGCATTTTGTTTTTTCATATCACACCTCCAAAGGGGGAATCTATTCTTTATTATACACAGCTTTTGTCGCTTTGTAAATAGTTTTATCGAAATTGAAGCTCTTTTTCCAAAAAAGAAGAGACTGTCTCAAAACCCCGAAACAGTCTCTTTACAATCCATCGGATACAGATCCGAAGAAATCAGCCGAAAATGATCTCCGTCAAAACCTTCGTGACTTCATCGATTACTTCGTCCTTGCGTGCATCCTCCCAATCCTCGGGAATGCATTTCTTTGCGGCATCGGACACGATTCCTGCCACATCCGCCTTGGTATGTCCTTCCTTGACAGTCCAAGTTCCGTCAACGGAGACCACACGCAATGCCTCCCTTGCCGTTGCCTTCGCCCTTGCATGGACGTCTTCCCCCTTGGAGGAGGGATCCGGCAGTTCCGCATTCAACAATCCGTCGGGAATTTCAACAAGCTCCGAAAGCGCTTCCACAACAATTGCATCCACCGTCTCGCCCAGTCGGTCAAGCGTTGCATCGACGGGCATTTCCGCAAATGCGTCCACAGAATCCTCGTTCACCGCTTCTTCAATTGCCTCGTCGACCGCCGAAGCTACGTCCGCCTCTTCCGCAACCGCTTCCAATGCGTCCACCGTCTCGGACAGCTCCTGCGCCCGATCCTCAGCCATCGCTTCGGTCATTCGTTCAATTTCCGCAATATCCTCTGCGTCCCGATCGTCCGTAAGGCTCATCGCCGCCGCCTCATCAACAGTATCCTGCACCATATCGGATGCCATCGTCTCGGCCTCGTCGCCGATGTCGGGGGCATTCTCCGCTTCGGGATCAACCTCCTCCCTCAAGGAGGATTCCAGCTGATCAAGATTTTCACCGATGCATTCATCGGCGCTTCCCAGCTGATCGGGAGCAACACCGGGAACAACCTTCGGTACGTCCCCCTCGGTGTCGATCGTGAGCGTGGGATTTTTCTCGCGCTTTTCCACTCTGAGAAGCGCAAGTCCGATCAAAGCCAGTGCAAGAACCGCCAGAAGCACGAGAAGAATGATCAAAGCAACACCGGGAACGGTTGCCCAGAAGGAAACGTTATAGAGAGGAGCTACCAGCATTGCAAAGGAGAGCTCCTCACCCTCTGCCGCAACACCCTCCACAACGTAATAAGCGCCATCCTCGCTCAACGTCACCGTATAAACGTCCTTTACGGAAACCAATTCGTCTCCGTCGATCAAATAAAGATCCGCGTCACTCAAGGCATGCGTATTTGCATCGGAGAAGAGAGAAGAATTGACGGGAATCAACAGCTTGAAGGAATCTCCCTTCTTTACGTTCTTCAAAGAGAGTGTAAATGCTTCGTACACGGTAAAGCTTCTCAGAAGCGCAGCGTCGGGCTCCAGCTCCTCGACCGTTGCTTCTACCCCCTCAAGGCTTCCCTTTTCGCAGAACACAAGCACGTCTGCGCGGCCGTCCTCAAAGCCGACCGTAAGGCTGTAGGGCAAAATCTTCATGGTGATTTCGCCATCGGCATCCTCACCCTTTTCAATGACCTTCAAGGTGTAATTTTTTGCATCCTCTTCGTCCAGGAGGAACTGCACGGTGTAAGTACCGGGTAGGCTCGGCGCATCCGTAACGGTTTTTCCGTCGGACGTATATTCACACTTGATACGGGCAAGCACCGATGCGGGAATTGCCCCCTCGGGAAGGCTGACGGGAATCGGATAGAACACGGGCTTGTGATCCGCATCCGCATCAAATACGCAATCCGAAACCTCGATTTCGCAAACTGCCTTTTGGAAGGTAACCTCTACCTTGCTTTCTTCCTTCAAAACGTAAAATACGGAATTCGCACCGGCGGCATAGAGCACGTACGCTTCTTCTCTGACAGCACCGTAGACTTCATCCTCTGCCAAAGCAAGCGAGAGGTCGCTCCCTTCAATTCCGACCACCAGGTCAACGAACGAATCCTCACCGATTTTTCCGACGGCAGTGATCAGACGGCTCGCTTTGTCTCCATAGGCAAATTCAAGCGCGCCGCTCGCTTCTTCTCCGTCAACGTACCAGGTCACCTCATCAATCTCCACGGGAGTGGGAACAACGGTAACTTCGAAATTGTCGCACGTATAGTTGATGCTGCAATCCCCTTTTAAGGTCACGGAAACGGGTTTGACCGGCTTTTTCCCCTCGCGCAAAGCCCGATTGAATTCGTCAACCCCGATCCGCAGGTCGCCGACCGACAGAATTGCCAGCTCCTCCAGATCCGCGGAAGCCACGCCCTCAAGGGCACTCACCTTCACAGCGGCAAGCTCCTCTCCGCTCAATTCATAGCGGTATTCGCCTGTGTTGTTTTCGGGATCAAAAACCAATGCAACACTCAAGGGATCGCCCTTCCAGGAAAGATTCTTCGTGTTGATACGGGCATCGATGTAAAGCGGCGTTTGTTCAACACCCTCCCACTTATACGTGATACGGATGAATCCCACACCGACGCTTGCCTGCTTCTCGGTCTTGGAGGGAGAAACAAAGCATGCGGTAATATCGGTGGGCTTCTTCGTGTCGGTTTGCCCCTCGACGGTCAAGGTAACGTGCGCGGGATTGATTTCCGCAGTTCCGTCATAGGTTTTGGCATATATGCCTTCATCGTTTTTCGCAATGCCGCTCTCCGCCGCAAAGGAGTAGCCGAGAGCCGTGCCCTCGGGAACTCCGCTTTCCGCAGAAGCACAGATCGCAAGGCACGCAGACAAAACGGTAATCAGAATCACCGTCAAAGCCACCGAAAGGATCTTACGGGAACTTCCTGCACGTATGTTTTTCATCATCGCATCAACCTTCCTATCATAAATTCGCAATGGAATCTCTACCGCCCGTACGTTTTTATGTTACGGGCATCCTCTGAAAAGAAACGTATCCGAAAGGAGAAGCTCTCAAAAAAGAGCACTCCGTGCCGCTCGGATCAAAACACGGCAATATTTTCGCGCACGTACGCTGCCAAAAGCTCCGTCATGGGAGGAAGCGCATAGAAAGCCGAGTTGAATTCATCAAACGGATATTTGCGTTCCATCCGCTTAAACTCCTTGGAGTTACCCACGGCGAATGCAGAAAGCTCTGCCGTCGCAATTTTGTTGTGGTGCAAGAATTCCTCAAACAATGCCTTGTGCTCCATGGCACCGACGCGCTCCAGAGCATCTCTTAAAAAGAGAGCCGATTCGCGTCCGCTGTTTGCAAAATAGGAGCAAAGTCCCTCGGTGTTGACAGCCTGATCGTAATAGTACACAATATAAAAGGTGCGACGAACGTCATCCATATTGTCCAGCGCACGGCGCTCGGTATCAAACCGATCCGCGAATTTTCTCGTTCTTACCCATACGGTCGGAACGAGCTCCTCATCGGGAAGTGCAAGAAGCGCCTCATCGGAAAGTCCGCAGCAGCGCTGCTCCTCTTCCTCAAGCAAACGGACGATATCCTGCGTCACCGCATCACGCTGAGCTTTTAATTTTCTGAAAAAGCCAACCATCTCTTTTTCTCCTTTTTCAAAAACTCTACTTTTTTTAATTTTATCACAAACATTGGGATTTGTCAATCTAAAATAAAAAACAGTTTCGTTATCTCAAAAAAATAATCGGATTTTTTCTCCCAAAAATGCATTTTTTCATCTTGACGAGCCAAAAAAAGCAAAGAAAGGGCGACTCAAACGAAGAACACATTTGAATCGCCCAATCCGTCACGAATCTATGGAAAGCCGCTGCGCGGCCGTTATTTCATCAAAAGTAGGATATATGATGAATCAAACCTGACGGTCAAAAATCATTTCGCATAGTCAACGGTCCGTGTCTCGCGGATCAGATTCAATTTGATCTGTCCGGGATACTTGACCTCATCCTCGATCTTCTTTGCCATTTCGCGCGCGATCAGCTTCATCTTGTCGTCGCTGACCATCTCAGGCTTCACCATGACGCGGATCTCGCGTCCCGCCTGAATCGCAAATGCCTTATCCACACCGGGGAAGCTGACAGCAAGCTCTTCGAGCTTCTGCAAGCGTTTGATGTAGTTTTCCATGTCCTCGCGTCTCGCGCCCGGTCTCGCCGCGGAAATCGCGTCCGCTGCCTGCACCAGAATCGCCACGATGGAATGAGGCTCCACATCGTTGTGATGCGCCTCTACCGCATGAAGCACCTCTGCGTTCTCCTTGTACTTCTTCAACGCATTGACACCGAGCTCCACGTGAGAGCCCTCCATATCCTGAGGAAATGCCTTACCGATATCGTGAAGAAGTCCCGCACGGCGCGCCAGCGTTCCGTCGACGCCAAGCTCATCCGCCATGATTCCCGCAAGCCATGCCACCTCAATCGAATGCTGCAGCACGTTCTGTCCGTAGCTGGTACGGTAACGCAAGCGTCCGAGGAGCTTGACCAGATCCTGGTGAATTCCGTGAACGTGAACCTCAAAGGTCGCACGCTCGCCCGCTTGCTTGATGACGGTTTCGACCTCCCGACGCGCCTTTTCCACCATCTCCTCAATGCGAGCGGGATGGATACGCCCATCGGTGATCAGCTTTTCAAGAGCAAGTCTTGCAATCTCACGTCTGACAGGATCGAATCCCGAAATCGCGATGGTCTCCGGCGTGTCGTCAATGACAAGCTCAACACCCGTCAGCGTCTCAAGCTTCTGAATGTTTCTTCCCTCGCGTCCGATGATGCGTCCCTTCATTTCCTCGTTCGGCAATGCCACCGCCGAGATCGTCGCCTCGGTCACGTGATCTGCCGCGCATCTCTGAATCGCCAAGGACAACAGATTTCTCGCCTTGGTCTCCGCTTCCTCCTTGAACTGCGACTCCAGTTCGTCAAGCTTCTGTGCCATGTCGTGTCTCGCCTCGGACTCAACGCGCTCCAAAAGCTCCGCCTTTGCCTGCTCTGCGGTATATCCGGAAATTTCCTCAAGACGCACCATATGCTGCCCCAGAACCTCGTTGATCTTTTCCTGCAAAGCCTCGTTCGCCTTCAGCTTTTCATCAAGCTGTTCGTTTTTGCGCTCCAGAGCCTCGGTCTTCTTATCCAGATTTTCTTCCTTCTGGGTAATGCGGCGCTCCTGACGGGTGACCTCGGAACGGCGTTCCTTCAGATCGCGCTCGGTTTCGTTACGCAAGCGGAGAATGTCCTCCTTCGCTTCCAGAAGCAGTTCTTTTTTCTTTGCCTCGGCATTTTTCTGAGAATCCTCAAGAATTCGCTTCGCTTCCGCTTCCGCAGAACCGATCTTTTTTTCGCCGATGCTTTTACGCACGAAAAATCCTGCAAGGATGCCGATCAGCAGCGCGCCCGCGGCGGCAACGATCAGCAACCACAACTCTACGTTCATACCATACACCTCCCTGTATTTTTTTATTTTTGTATTCTTACTGCCGTGTGAAAAAATCACAAATTGCGCGAGTATATCATACTATACAGTAATTATACACAATATTGCACCGATTGTCAATACCTCTTACCTCATTTTTCGCCTCGGTTTTGCAAAAAAAGAAAGAGGACACAGCAAATGCGTTTTGCATTCGCGATCCTCTTTCCGTCTATGCGGGAAGCTGAGCGGTATCATCCCGCAAGCTCTTTTCGGGATCGAAAAAAACGGCTTGGAAATATCCCGAAAGCTACTGCCTGATTTTACGCATCGAAAGCTTGAACAGCTCCTCCGTCGCATATCGCGTTTTGGTCACCACGCCTTCCTTTTTCGGGAAGCAATAGTAGAGGCAATCCCGCGTTCCGACGGAAATCATATCGGAGATCTGATACCAGTAATAATCGACGTTCAGCGTATAGGAAAACAAAGGCTTTTGCCGATAGGAAAGCTTGCCGTCGCAGCCCGTCAGAAGGAATCCTTCGCGATCGTGCCGCAGCCGTCCCTCACCGATCATGTAGATCGCCCGACTGTTGACCTGTGCGCCGATTGCTACGTCGGTATCAAGCGAATACGTGCCGCTTTCCAATTCTTCCTTCACGCAAGCGCGCTCCCAGGCGCACCAGTCGGGAATATGCGCGTATTCCGTAGCACCGTCCTCCGCACACATCTCCCCGAGCTCACTTAAAACGTACACCTTTTTGCATGCGTCGCAGATCAGGCGGTCACCTTCCCCGCGCGTTTTTCCTTCCGCAAGGCAGTGCGGACATTTATACAGCAGTCGCTCCAAACCCACCGCGCGGTCCTTTTCGCAAATTCTGACTCCGTTTTCCTTTTGCCACTTAAAATGGTCAAAGCCGAATGCGCGATCGAGAATTCCGTCCAGCTCCTCCACGGAAAGTTCCTCAATCTCCTCCACCGTCAAAAGGCAGCGAACCGTTGCAGATACCTTGACGCGGCGATTTCGCAATTCGTTATACAGAGGAGTGCGCAAGAAAGCGCCGTCCGTGTGCACGTGCACCACGGGAACCTTCAGATGCTTCAGAAGCGCCCCCATTTTTCTGGGAAGCGGTGTTGCGCGCCCATCAAAGCTGTAGCACGCCTCGGGGTACATCAGCACCGAGGTCTTTTTCTTTTTGAGCATATAATCCATGTTTCGGATCAGAGAAAAATCGCTGATAAATTTCTGCGTGGGAATGCAGCCCAATTGGCGCATCAGCCAGTTCTTCCCCACAAAGCCGTCCGTGGTCGTAACGATTCCGTAGGGCTTGGGATAAAAAATTTTCGAAACGATCTCCAGATCCAAAAAGCAGGAATGGTTCATCAGAATCAGATACGGTCCCTTACCTGCACGGGAAAGATCCACGTCCGTGTAGGTGAATTTTGCGGGAATCAGATCCTTGCTTGTCAGAATCCGCACCAGTGTGCGGAAGAAAAGGTTCGGTTTTTTCGGTTTCCGTGGTTTGTCCTTCGGAAGAGCCATCAGCTCCTCATAGGATTTTTCTGCGAATCGTGTTTTCATACCGCCCTCACATTTGTTAAGTTTGTGAATTGTTTGTATACGGTATTAGAATATCATATTTCCGGGACGATGTCAAGAAAAAACGTCGAAGTTTCGCTTGGCAAAAAAAGGAGGCGCTCCAAGTGCAACACACACTCGAAGCATCCTCCGATTCAAGGCTTGTAAAACTTGTAAAAACAATCAAACGATGATCTCTCCGCGCGCCATGGGATCGTCCATAATGATCTCTCCCACCGAGGGGACTCTGATCTTTCCGCACAAAGGATTTTTGATGCTGAGAATGGGTGCTGACAGTGTCGCGTCCACCTCACTTTTTTCAAAGGCAAGATCCGTGTCGTGCATCTCGCAATTCACAAGCCGCAGATCCTTGCAATAGCAAAAGGGCTGCGTACCGTAGATCTTGCAATCGATCAAGGTCAGATGCTCGGAATACCACGCAAGGTATTCCCCCTTTAAGACGGAGTTTCTGACCGTCACGTTTTTCGCGTGCCAGAAGGCGTCCTTCGTATCAAGCTCACAATGCTCAATCACGGCATTTTGAACGTACTGGAAGGAATATTTTCCCAGAAAGGAGACGTCCGAGAGCGAAACGTCCTCGCATCGGAGCATGAAATAAGCGCCTTCGATGCGACTTCCGCGAATCTGAACGTTCCGAGAAAACCACAAAAGCTCCTCGGAGGAGCAGCTTCCCCCGTCCATCCTGACAAAATCACATTCCCGCAGTGCCTTGGTGCCGTGAAGATGTGTCTTTGAAAGAGTGACGTTTTCCGCGTACCAGATCGGAGCGCGGCAGCCCTCTCCAAGCTCACACTCCGACAAGCGCACGTCCGAGGTATGCCACAGCGGATAGCGCAGATCAAAGCGGCATTTTTCAATCAAAAGCTCCTTCGATTCCTTCAACGCGCTCTCGCCGTCCTCTTCACCGGCAAAGTGACAATTTGACAAATGAAGCCCACGGCTTCCGTATAACGCACGCTCTTCACCAAAGCGTTTTCCATCGATCATTTTCATCATGTATGTTCCTCCAAAGCCCTCACAGAAAGACGTTTGCGCTGCACGGCGCTCATATCAAACGGTCGGCGCGCAAGCGCAGCCTCCCCTTTCTCGTTTCGCCGTCAAAGGCGCGCAATATGAATTTTCCGTAACCGCGCACCGCAATCGTCACAGGCGCTGTCAGGGAAAAATCGGTCCGTTCCACGCTCTCGTAATCCACCTCAACCGTCCCCGCACGGATCGCGCTTTGTGCCGCCTCCCGTGAAAGATTGCAAAGTGCCGCCACCACACAGTCAAGACGCGCGGATGCCACCGTATCGGAGATCGGCTGATAATGCCGTCCGTCCGTAAAGGTACCGGCCGGAACGTAATCCGTACATCGGACCGTGTCCGAGCCAACCTTGCAGAGCGTTTCGCGAAGAAAATCCGCCAGCGTGCGGGAGCAAAACAGCACCGCAGAGCCGTCCTCCTGCACGGCAAGGTCTCCCAGCGCATCGCGCTCGATTCCAAGTCCCAGAACCGCTCCGAGATAATCCCTGTGCGTCAACGTGCGAAAGCCGCTCCCTTTGATCCGTACGGCGCATACCGCATCGGATACGGTCTCTCCGAGCAATGCGTCCAGCTCCTCGCGGGGACACTCGCTGATCGGAACGGAAAGAAGCTCTGTCAGATAAGACGGAGCCAAAAACAGGCAAACGCGCTCCGCTTCGGCATAGCCCCCAAAAAAGCACGCTTGCTCATACACACCCGCGCGCCGGAGAATCCCCTCCGCGCGACGTCGCTCTCCCGGTGTCAAAAAAGGGATGTATGCAATCATGCCCTTTTCGCTTTTTTCAATCGCATCCATGAGTCTGGCTTCCAGGAGCTCCTGCTCCGAATTTGATCCGCGTACCATCAGATAAACGTCTCCAAAAGCACTTGAATCACCATCAGAATCAGCCACGTCAGAGTGAAGGGAATGTCAATCGGCACTCCTTCAAACCAATGCATCCGCTCGCAGAGCTTTCGGACGGGAAAGATCACAGGCTCGGTGATCGTATATAAAAACACGGATACCCCACTCTCGCCGGTCTGATCGAACCATGACAGGATCGCACGCACCAGCATAGCGATCTCCAACACCGAAATCAGAGCGATCGCAGTATTCTTGATCAAATAAACGGCAACTGCCACTGTACCCTCCTTGCTGAAAAAAACAGCGATCACGAACTCCACAGGGCTGTCACAATCTCACATTGCAACAGCCCCGTTTGACTTATAAAGCAATAATACGCAGCTTCCGAATTAAGCCTCCGTAAGCTCCTCTTCAACAGCCTCCTCGATCTCTTCCTCATCGGGAGCCTCCGTCGAGGGAGCAACCTCCTCAAGATCGGGAGCAAAGCCGGAAATATCAACACCGGAAGGAGAAACAACGATGGTGCTCTTGTTGGTCTTGATCATCTCACCGCCCAACACGTATGCAACGCCTGCCAGGAAATCGACCAGACGGTGCGCCTGATCCTTGGAAAGATGGCTGATGTCCAACAGAACGATGCAGCCCTCCTTGAGCTTATCCGCGATCTTGGTAGCCTCAATGTGGCTCTTGGGCTGAAGAAGCTTCAAGGACACCTTCTCGGCAGAAGCGGGCTGAATTTCAGGCTCCTTACGGCTGGGGCTGTCCAAGGAAGAAATGCCCTCTTCGGCATCGGTGTCGGGCATCTCCATACGGATGTCATCGGGCATCACGTACATTTCATCGTAATCCTCTTCAAGATCGGCATTGTCGTTGCGTACAAATTTTTTCAACAGATTCATTTTGTTCCTCCAAAATATATTTCATTCATTATTATTCGGTTTGTTATACTCTATCACGGCTCAAACAGCGCACGCCCCACGCGCACGATGTCCGCGCCCTCCTCAATGGCAATCTCGAAGCTTTCCGACATTCCCATCGACAAAATCGGCCTACCTATATTATGAAGTTTTTTTTGCCAAATGTCAAGACATAATTGCGAAGTTTCTCGAAAATATTTTCGATAATCCTCTTTTTTTTCACATTTCGGTGCCATTGTCATAAATCCGCGCAAGCAAAGATGCGGATACTTGGAAAGTCCCATGCAAAAATCCGCTGCTTCCCCGGGAGAAAGACCGCTTTTGTTTTCCTCCTCGCCGCTGTTGATCTCTGCAAGAACGTCCATCACAATGCCGTGCTTCGTCGCCTGCTTTTCGATCTCGGAAGCCAAACTCTCACTGTCAAGAGAGTGGATCATGACCACCTTATCAATGATATATTTGACTTTATTGCTTTGCAGCTTTCCGATAAAATGGATGCGCAGCCCCTCACGGTCAAGCAGCTCCCAACGTTCAAGGAGCTGTTGGACGCGATTTTCTCCCACGTCGGAAACGCCCAAGGCGCGATGCAAATAATTGACGTGCTCCGCATCGGTATATTTGATCGCTGCCAGCAGCGTCACGTCTCCCCCGCCCGCGCGCTCTGCGGCGGCATTGATTCTCGCGCGTATTTCACTTACGTTACGGTCCATATAAGACAGATCGCTCATCAGTACCCCTTTCCGTCATACAGATTTTTACCCGACGTCACAAGAATATCGTTTTTGGAAAGCTCTGTGACCGAGGATTCCTCGGGAGGCAAAACGATACAGTAGCCGTCGCCGCTGTAAACGATTTCGATACGGCGGAATCTGATGACACTGTTTTCAAACACGTAGACACCGTCCTGCACTTCCCCATCCTCGCCGATTCGCGCCTGCAGCGCGGATTGCGGCACGTAAAATCCGTCGATGTGATCCACCGTAATCTCCACGGTCTGCTTGCGGTGATAATCAAATCCCGAGGGAGTGTCATTCGTTGAAAAGACCATCAACGTGGAATCCTCACCGTCGGCGCACCGTTCCAGAGTGAAATTGATCATGCCATCTCCGTTTTCGGGGAAGGAGAATGCGTATTGATTTCCCACCTCAAATCGGTAAGCGACCTCCCGATCCATGGCCATTGCCAGATACCAGGAATAGCCGTAGATCATTTTCCCAACGACGGTTCCGCCCTCCTTTTGCGTGGGCTGCTCGCACAGCTCCATAAAGCTCTCACAGGTCATCTCCGCAAGGCTTGCGGATGAAAACAGACTTTCATACCCGTCCACGTACGTGTGATCGTAAAACGTTCCCGAGGGGTGCTCACCGTCACCCGTATCCTTGACCGCGACGTAGGAGCTGCCAAGGCGCGCCTCCTTTTCCGCTTTGATCGTATCAAGGACGTCCTCAAGCGTCGCATCCTTTCCGGAAAGAAGCATGTAGCGATTGAGCTGCACCAAAAATTCCTCTTCCATTGAGGGAAGATCAAAGAAATGCCCCTCTCTGACAGCATCTCCGATCTCAAGGTACTCAAGCTTCGCCCGCTCCCGATAATCGTTGGCGTGGGAAATGGGCTCGTTTGCCACCGAAACGCTCCGACTCAAAATTTCAATATAGCGGTTTTCCTTGTCGATGGCATTCTGAAGCGTGGAAATTTCGGCTTCTGTCGCCGTCTTCGGATAAAAACGGGCAACCGATACGTTTTTCCCCACCTTTGCACCGTTGGCAACCAAGGGATCGACAAGACCGCCGCCTTCCGCATACAGCACCCGCTCGTCACGGAAGAGATATGCCGTAGCAGACGTGACCTGACGGTCGGATATCATCCTCACGGGCGTCGTATGAAGACTGCTTTTCGTCAAACCGAGCGCGTGGGAAAAGAGATATACCAACACGGCAAGCAATGCTAAGATCACCGCTGCCTTCAGACAGTACTTTTTTAAAAACTCGGTACGTGTCATACGCGCTCTCCTTCCCGTTATTTTTCAGATTCTCAGGCTTCTTCGTTCCAAAGCGTCAGAGCCTCGCAAAGAACGTCCTCGGACGGGCGCAACACACCGCCCCTCTCCATATCAATCCTTTGCACGTACTCCTTTGCACCAAACCAAGTGAGCTGTCTCTTTGCATAGTGACGCGTTGCGCGCACAAGTCGCTCCACGGCACTCTCAAGGCTCTCCTCACCGTGCAGATACGGAAGAAGCTCCTTATATCCGATTGCCTGTGCCGCCGTAGAATTGGAGAGAAACACCCCCTCCTTTTCCAATCGCCTTGTCTCCTCAAGGAGCCCTTGTTCCAGCATTGCGCCAATCCGCGCTTCAATGCGTCGGTAAAGAAGCTCTCTTTCGGGGTAAAACAATCCGATGACCGTCGCGTCGTACGGAGACAGTCGCTGCTTCGTTTTGCGATCCGCCTCGGTTTTTGTCATTCCCGTGCTCTCGTAAATTTCCAAGGCGCGGACAACGCGCTTCGTGTTGTTCACGTGAATCGCCCCCGCGCTTTCCGGATCAACCCTTCGCAAGCGTTCGTGAAGCGCATGCGCGCCATGCTCGGCAAGGTAATCGAACAGACGCATCCGCACCGTCGGATCACTTTGCGTTTCCTCAAAGCCGCCGCGCAAAAGGCTGTCCAGATATAGCCCCGTACCACCGCAGACAATGGGAACGGCGCCGCGCGAAAGGATGTCCTCGATCGCCTCGCTTGCCATCGTTACAAACTCTCCCGCCGAAAACGGCGTATGCGGATCGGCAACGTCGATCAGATGATGTGCAATGCCTTCCCGCTCCTCCTCGGTCGGCTTTGCCGTGCCGACGTCCATACCGCGGTAAACCTGCATGGAATCGCAGGAAACAATCTCGCCGCCAAGCTTTTTTGCCAGCGCGATTGAGAGGGTTGTTTTTCCGCTTGCGGTCGGCCCTACGACAGCAAGAATCCTGTTTTTCTCGGACTGCAAGCTTCCACCCCTTCCCGTTCGGCACGCACGGTGCTCTTTTTCATATATACTGTTTATTATACTATATTATATCACGTTTGTCAAGACGTCGCGTCCCTCGGATCGCGCTTTTTTCGTAATTTTCGAATGATTTCCGATCACTTTTCCATGTAAAAAATCCCGTTTTCGCTTGCAATCGGAAAACTTTTGTGCTATGATATATTTGTATTTGGAAAAATTGCCCTTTGGGGCTTTGAAAGGATAAATGGTGACATGAATTACCGCATTGAGCACGATTCCATGGGAGAGGTCAAGGTCCCCTCCGACCGTTACTGGGGCGCACAGACCGAACGAAGTCGCAACAATTTCAAAATCGGTGCAGGACATGAGGAAATGCCCGGTGAGATCATTCGTGCCTTTGGAATTTTGAAAAAAGCGGCAGCCCTCGCCAACCGTGCGCTCCGCCCGACGGGGATGACCGAGGAAAAATGCCGTGCAATCTGCTCCGCCTGCGACGAAATCGTGAGCGGCACGCTCTTATCGCATTTTCCGCTTGTGGTTTTTCAGACGGGATCGGGCACACAGTCCAACATGAATGCCAACGAGGTCATTGCCAATTTTGCCAATGAAGCGGCAAAAAAGGCACTCCTCCATCCCAACGATGACGTCAATATGTCCCAATCCTCAAACGATACCTTCCCCACCGCCATGCACATCTCCGCCGTGCTTTCGGTCAAGGAAAGCCTGCTTCCCGCGCTCGATGCTCTGATTCTGACGCTCTCACGCCTGGAAAAGGAAAACGAGGACGTCATCAAATGCGGCAGAACGCATCTTCAGGACGCCACCCCCATCCGCTTCTCCCAGGAGATTTCCGGCTGGCGCGCATCCCTGGAAAGGGATCGGGAGCTGATCCAAGCTTCCCTTGATCCCATGTACGAGCTGGCACTGGGAGGAACGGCAGTCGGAACGGGGCTCAACGCCCCCCAAGGCTTTGACGAGGCAGTCGCCAAAGAGGCGGCAGCCATCACGGGACTTCCCTTCCGCACCGCGCAAAACAAATTCCACGCATTGACCTCAAAGGACGAAATGGTCTTCTCTCACGGAGCACTCAAGGCATTGGCAGCAGATCTTTGGAAGATCGCAAACGACGTGCGCTGGCTTGCCTCGGGCCCGAGAAACGGTCTTGGCGAGATCTTCATTCCCGAAAACGAGCCGGGCTCGTCCATCATGCCGGGAAAGGTCAATCCCACCCAGTGCGAAGCGGTCACAATGGTAGCGGTTCAGGTCATGGGCAACGACACGGC
This sequence comes from Eubacteriales bacterium, assembly GCA_045536125.1. Taxonomy (GTDB): domain Bacteria; phylum Bacillota; class Clostridia; order Oscillospirales; family CAG-272; genus UMGS1865. The sequence continues at coordinate 15,523 of JAZSMX010000097.1, forward strand.
AATCGGCATCGCCGCATCTCAGGGCAATTTTGAGCTCAACGTATTCATGCCCGTATTGGCTTATAACTATCTGCAATCCGTCAGACTTCTCTCAGAGGTGATGCGCTCCTTCTGCGAGCACTGTATCTGCGGCATCGTCGCAAACAAAGCGAAAATGAAGCAAAATCTGACCGATTCCCTCATGCTTGTCACCGCTCTCAATCCGTACATCGGATATGAGAACGCGGCAAAAACCGCAAAGCTTGCTCACTCCGAGGGAATCACCTTGAAGGAAGCCTGTGTCCGTCTCGGATTTTTGACGGAGGAACGCTTTGACGAGGTATTTCACCCTGAAGAAATGGTCTGATGGGAGGAACTGAGCAATGACTGCGATTCAGAAAAAGAAGGACCTGACACAGGGCGCATTGATTCCCCAGATCATTCTGTACGCCCTTCCGCTGATGGCAACGTCGGTGCTACAGCTTCTTTTCAATACCGCCGACACCATCGTCGTCGGAAACTGGGGCGGAGACACTCCCGAGGAGTGCGAACGCGCACTCGCCGCCGTCGGCTCCTGCTCCTCTCTGATCACACTGTTTGTCAACCTGTTTTTGGGGCTTTCGGTCGGTGCGGGCATCTGTGTCGCGCACGATATCGGAGCGAAGGATGACGACGGCGTCAGAAAAACCGTGCACACCGCGATGATCACCGCTCTCGGTGCAGGCGTCATCGTCACACTGTTCGGCTTTTTGACAACCCGTTGGCTTCTGATACTCATGGGGACGGACGAATCCGTCCTTCCCGAGGCGACCAAATACATCTACGCCTATTTCTGCGGCATGCCCGCGAATATGCTTTACAACTACTGCGCCTCCATCCTCCGCTCCAAGGGGGATACGGTGCGCCCCCTGATCTTTCTTTCCGTCGCGGGAGTTGCCAACGTCGTCTTCAATCTCTTCGCAGTCCTTGTGTTGCGTTGGGGCGCGATGGGAGTCGGTGCGGCGACCGCACTTTCCCAGTGGATTTCCTGCATTCTGATCGTGGTCTATCTGATGCGGATCGACGGACCGTGCAGAATCACCCTGTCGGCACTCAAGCTTGATAAAAGAAAATTCAAGCGGATGCTTGTCATCGGTCTCCCCGCGGGACTGCAAAGCGCCCTCTTCTCGATCTCCAACGTTCTCATTCAGTCCTCGATCAACTCCTTCGGTCCTACGATCGTGGCGGCAAGCACCGCGGCAGCCAACCTTGATGCGTATATCTACGTCACCCAGAATTCTCTTTATCACGCGGCAATGACCTTTATCGCGCAAAACATGGGTGCCGGAAACTATAAGCGAATGAAAAAATCCCTGTTGTACTGCTTGCTCGTTGTCGTTGCGGTGGGGATCACGGTGGGAAGCATCATGTATCTGTTTCAAGACACACTGCTTGGAATCTATGCTCCCGGAAACCCGGAGGTTGTCAAATACGGTGCGGTCCGAAACACCCTTTTTTGCTTCACTTATTTCCTATGCGGCATCATGGAGGTGGGAAGCGGCACGCTCCGCGGACTTGGAAAATCCTTTTCATCCATGATCGTCTCTCTCATCGGCTCGTGCCTGTTGCGCGTGGTATGGATTCTTACCGTGTTCCCAATACTTCCCGTGGAAGCAACCGAAGAAAATACGGTGTTCCGTCTCACCATGCTCTTCGTATCCTATCCCGTAACGTGGATCATCACCTCTGCTGTTCTGCTCGTCCTGTGCGCACGTGCGCTTCGCGAATACAAGCGGCTTCACAGAAACGACATCAAGGATCTGCTTCCGGAATCATCGGCTTGTCCGTAAAAAGCAAAAAAGGGGGTGCGTCAAATGCGAAAACGCACTTGATACACACCCCCGTCGTTTTTGCTTTGCGGCTTCGCGCCTTAGTTTCGCCCGTTGATGGATGATATTTTGAGATTTTTCAAGCGAAAACCGCAAATTCCGCGGCACGCAAAAGCCTACCGTCGGCTTTTGCGCGCGGGGGCTTCGTCAGTGACTCCCCCCCTTTGCTTCTATTCAGCCATTACACACGGTCCTTGACGGAGACCGTCATTTTACAATGCTCCGCCTGCGCGCCGTGAATTTCCACAAGATAGTCCAGACAAAGCTCTCCGTCGGTCAAGAGCCGATTGTCCACGGAAAGCGCGCGGACGCACACCTCAAAATCCGAAAACGGCGTGTTATAAAGGCAATAGTGGCGTTTTCCCTCTTCAAAGGTCAGAGCGGTTCGCACCTGTCCCGAGCGCATCATGGAAACAAGCTCCGGATGATTTCTTTGGAAGCCGATGGCGGTCACAGAGCCCTCCATTCCCGTCAGCTCGCTTTCCTCGTAAATCAGCTCCACTCTTTTTTCATTGGTGACAAGCCGCCCCTCCATCAGCATTTCGTCGGGCTCGGGCATCTCGCCAAGGCAAGACGCAAGGTCGAAGGGGGAACGGTCTTCCTCCTCGGTCTCTTCCTCTCCGCCGTCGTCAAAGAGAGACATGCCGAGCTCCAGTCTTGACACCAGCATATGGATCATCACATTTCTTTTTGTCATATGCCGCCTTCCTTTCTGCGACGCAGGATTTCATTCACCTTAAAAACGGCAAAGAGCGTTTTCCCATCCATGATCTTCCCCTCCATGGCATCCTCCACAAGGGATTTGAGGGGCTTGCGCTCCAGCTCAATGAACTCATCCTCGTCAAAATCGGTTTCCCCAAAGGTCAGCCCCTCGGCAAGGTAGACGTCGATCCGCTCACTCAGGATTGCGGGAGAACCGATATACGTGCCAAGAAAGGTCAGGGTTTGACACTCCGCTCCCGTTTCCTCCCTCAATTCACGCAATGCCGCCTCCTCGTGAACCTCGTCGATGCTGTCCAGCTTCCCCGCGGGAATCTCCATACTCACGCGACCGATGGCATAACGGTACTGCTTGACGCAGATGACCTCGCCTTCCTCGGTCAGAGGAAGCACCGCAACAGCGCCGCCGTGCTTGATATATTCACGGAATCCCGTGTTTCCGTCGGGCAGACGGATGTCATCCACAAACACGTGCAAAACCTTCCCGTCAAAGACGTTACGGGAATGGATGCAGGATTCCTTCATTTGTTCTTCGTTCATGTTCTTCTCCTTCACAGCTTCATTGCCGTTATTCTATCATATTTTTTCCCATTTGTAAAGAAGCTCTTGCAAAAAACACGAAATTCTGTTATACTGTAAAAAAAACGGGAGGTCGCCATGAGGATTGCAGAGGAGCACGTTCGCACCGCCATGCTGATCGGCGGTGAAGCACTTGAAAAACTGAAAAACGCGCGTGTCGCGGTCTTTGGTATCGGCGGTGTCGGCAGCTATATTTGCGAGGCTTTGGCACGTGTCGGCATCGGAGCGATCGATCTCTTTGACAGCGATACGGTCTCTCTCTCCAACATTAACCGCCAGCTTGTCGCCCTGCATTCCACCGTGGGGCGCTTCAAAACAGAGGTCATGCGAGATCGGATTCTTGACATCAATCCTCTGTGCCGCGTCACGGTCCACAACGTATTCTACCTCCCCGAAAATGCCGATCTTTACCCTCTTGACGCTTACGATTACATAGCGGACGCCATTGACACCGTCAGCGCAAAGATTGAGCTTGCCGTCCGCGCGCGGGAAGCGGGTGTTCCTCTGATCTCCTCGATGGGAACGGGAAACAAGCTTGATCCCTCGCGGCTTCTTATCACCGACCTTTCCAAAACCGAGGGCTGCCCCTTGGCGCGTGTGATGCGTCGTGAGCTTCGCGCACGCGGCATCACTCATCAAAAGGTCGTTTACTCCTCAGAGCCCCCCAAAAAGCCGCGATTTGTGCCTTGTGACGGGGGCGAGAGAATTCCGCCCGCATCGATCTCCTTTGTTCCCTCCGCGGCAGGACTTCTGATCGCGGGAGAGATCACAAAAGACCTTACGAAAGAAATCCCCGATCAAGCTTAAAATGAACAGACAAACCGCTCAGCAAACAAAAGGAGCTGTCTTAATGAGACACCCCCAAACAAAAAGGGGGTGTCTCAAATGCATTTTGCATTTGGTCGACACCCCCGTGGTTTTTGCTTGACGGCTCGACGCCGTCATTTTCGCCCATCGTTCTATCAAATTTTATAGTATTTTTAAGCGAAAACCGCAAATTTCCCGG
>JAZSMX010000104.1:0-3944 GCA_045536125.1 Eubacteriales bacterium
CCGGGAAATTTGCGGTTTTCGCTTAAAAATACTATAAAATTTGATAGAACGATGGGCGAAAATGACGGCGTCGAGCCGTCAAGCAAAAACCACGGGGGTGTCGACCAAATGCAAAATGCATTTGAGACACCCCCTTTTTGTAGATTATTTTTTGATTCTTTGAAGAATGCTTTCGTAGGTGAGTCCGTAGCTTTGGGCAATATCGCGAGCATAGCTTTTGCCGTCGGGCTTGGCTCTTGTGATCTTGAAGGATCTTTTTCCGTCTCCCTCCATTCCCGCGACCAAGGTGTCGATGGCAACACCGCCTGAGGAGACGGAGCGTGCATTGATGTTGTCAACCTCTGCCGCAAGCTCATGAAGATGCGTGGAGAAGAGACAACGGCATCCGATGTGAGCAAGTCCTCCTAAAACCTCCGCAGCAATATAGGACGCTTCATAGCTTCCCGTCGAGGACAGCGACTCGTCCAACAGAACGAGGCTGTGGGAGGTTACGCAGTCAAGAATCTCACTGAGCCTTGCGCATTCCTCACCGAGACGGCCTTTGTCGATGGTATCGTCGGCACCGGTTGGGAAATGCGTATAGATTCCGTCAACAGGAGAGATCACCGCGCTTTTTGCGGGAACGTACATGCCAAGCTGCATCATGACCTGCGCAAGACCGATGGCACAGGTAATGACGGATTTTCCACCGCGATTCGGTCCTGAAAGAACGTAGATCATTGCGCTTTCATCAAAGGTCAGGTCGTTGGACACGATCTCATCCTCGATTTTGAGAGCGACGCACGGATTATAAAGCTCCAGCGCAGAAAACGCGTTTTCTCCCATCGGGCGAATATCGGGAGCTGACAGGACGCATCCCTTTTCGCGCAAAGCGCGAAGCATGCTCGTTCCGCGCACCAGAAACTCGAATTCGGGCATCAGGTTCAAGAGAAATTCCGTATTTTCAAGAACGTAGGTCTGGACGATCTTCTTCCAGGAACGCAAGGACGAGCGGTAAACGTCGTTGATTGCGCTGTTGAAAGCCAAAGAAAGTGCCATTTTCTGATTCTCGTTCTGCTTTTTACCAAAAGGAACGAGATTGGCAATACAGGTATAGTTGTCATTCTTGAAGTTGAGACGGAGAATTTTATCCAGAACGTCCCCCGATTTGAAGGACTCTGCATTGATGGAAAGGACACCCGCGGAGGAGGGACGAAGCTGCGCGTCAAGGTTGACGCCGACCGTTACGCTCTTGATTTCGCGCACCCTTTGCGTCAGCTCATTCAGCTTTTCGTTAAGCTCCTTGTAATAATCGCTTTCCGCAAGTGTGGTAACCAGCTCCGACAGAGCGCAAAACGCAGGACTGTGCAAGCTTTCCTTGACGTTCAAAAGCCCTTCGTGAAGCACCTTGATGCTGGAAACGTAAAGCTCGATTTCGGTGATGCTGGAAAGATAATCCGTCGTGTCCCCACTGTCAGCCTCAAGGCGGCGAAGCTCCATGATATCATTGAGCACGGGGACGAGCTTATTCAGCATTTCGGTGAGCTCCTCACAGCGAAGCATATCGTCGAAGGTCGCCATGCGATAACGCATAACCTCGGGATCTGTTGTAAAGAAATCCGAAAGCGGTCGGTTTTTCAGCTTGAATATTTCAAGAAGACCAAGCTCCTCCAAGGTAAACATGTCAATGTCGGGAACGGATTCTCCTCTGTCATGCTTTTTTCTGATTTCGTCACTGGGATAGATCAGACTGAATTCATTAAAATCCATATACGGAATCCTTTCATATGTTCTGTGCGCGGCAAATTTTCCGCACGTTGTACGTTGCGTCTCTTTGATCACAGATTATTGTAACATAAAAATGACGATTCGTCTATAGGCTCTGGGGAATTTTTTTCTTTGTTTTTGTTTTTTGATTGACTTTTTGTAGGGAAACGGTTATAATGAAGGTATCTTGGAAGGAAAGGAGACGGGTATGAACGACGCTTTGTTTGCGTGGGATTACGCCACGCTTCCCGCGTGCTGCACATCTCTTGAATACGTCACGAATCCTACGGAGCTGATCCGCGGAGAAGCATTGTATCGCATGCTCCGTCTTTGCGGCATTGAGTGTGATCGGGGAATCGAGAATCTTTCCGACTGGGAGCTGTTTCGCGATTTTTGCGGGTGCTATCCGATGCTCCGCGGATTTCCCGCAGCGGAATCCGTGGAAACGCTTTTGCATTCTGTGTTTTCCTTGTCTATGCCCCTGTCAAGGGAAGCGGCAAGCGAGCTTTGGAGAGCATGTGTTGCCGATCTTGAACGCAACAAGCGCACTTTTTCTTCCTTTTTGCCGTTGGAAATCGCGGTTCTTGGCGCCATTTCCGACGTTGATCGGATGAAGGAGCGGGGCTTTTTACCAATCCCCGACGGACAGTCGCTTCTTCCGAAAACAAAAGAAACGTTTGACGCATGGCGTGCTTCCGTTCGCTCCTCTTTTGAGCGGCTTTCACGGCTTGGCGTCAAAACCGTGCGTTTGCGTTTGCCGAAGAATTTTTTGTTCACAGAGCCGAATCCGTACACGGTCGATCGGGCTTTGAAAAAAGAAAAGAGACAACGTGTGGAAACGCAGCTTCTCTTATCGCAGCTCTTCCGTGAGTTGTGTGTGAATGCACGTGCCTTCGGAATGGGAATTCTTTTGGAGTGCGATTGCGAGCTTGACGCATTGCCTCTTTTATCCTATACGGAGAGAGCCGTAAAGCTCCCCGAAATCGCGCTTTCCCTAAAAGATCCGATCCTTAGTGAGGAGATGCAGGAGTTCCTTGAAGCCGCAGCACCACGTTTGTCGCTGGCGCTTTCTGTTTCTGCGTTTCCCACGGAGCTTGAATTGGAGCGTGCGATTTGTTCCGTTGCAGCCCGTTACCCCGTCGGAAGGCTTTCGTTTGTGACGGGGGAGGATCTTCGTTTGATACGGTTTGCCCAAGAAAAAGCGCGTGTCCGTATTGGTCGCGCTTTCGAAAAAAGCTTTGAAAAAAAGTAAAAAATCCCTTGCAAAGAGAGGAGTTGTGTGGTATACTATCCACAGAAGTCTCGATTTGCAACTCTTGAACCTTTGCCCGTGTGCTTGTGGGATCGGTGAGAGGCACGCAAGCATGCCGTAGCAATGCCTTGGCAAGTATGTTACTTGTGTCAATCCTCGGCATCGCTCAGTCGGCAGGGAGATCTCCAAGAGAGAAAGGAATGTTGAAATGAGTTTGTTGAAAAAGAAATTGCCCGTGATTATGGCGGTTGCCGCCGTTGTTGCCTTTATCGGCGCGATTTTGATGTTTATATTCCCTGTGCTGCAAGCAACCGAGACGTATAAGCGTGTGTTCGGAATCATCATCATGCTTTTGATGCTTGCTTTTTGCGGGCTTGCCGTGCTTTATCTTTGGCTTGGAAGAGACACCGAACCGAACTTCTTCCTCTTTGACCGTCAAAAGAAGCGCAATATTTCCGTGGACGATCTTACCTTTACCGTGGCAAACGAGCGTCTTTCCTTCCTTTTGACCGCGGTGAGCGAGTCTGTGGAGGAGCTCTGGACGGAGGACGTTTTGGAAAATGAATTGAAGCTCGGTTATCGCAAGGTCTACCGTCCTCTCATCGCTTACAAGATGCTTTACGACCTTTCCGACAAGAACATTGAGTCCTACTGGAGCTATCTTGAGAACGCAACCCCCGAAACCGTTGCTTCCATCGCGAGCGCACTTGAGCAGGCAGGGGAAAAGGAGATGCCGAAGGCATTCACCTTTATCATGGAAAATTATCGGAACGATTCCGAAAAGGTTCGCTCCTTCGTTTGCGGAAACGCAAAGTACATCCGCGGACGGATCATGGCATATATCAAGCGCAATATTGAACTGTTTTACTGATTTGATACAATAAAACGGGGGTGTCTCAAATTAAAAATTTGAGACACCCCCATAGGGGCTCGGCAGATTTAGGCG
>JAZSMX010000115.1:0-2576 GCA_045536125.1 Eubacteriales bacterium
GTCTCATTTTCTGATTTTACCGGAAAACGGGACTTTTTTCTTTTCTCCACGGGCTTTTTCGTTCTCGTCAAATGTGACAGCCCCCTTTATGCCTTTATTTTTGTCTCAGTCTTCGGTTCAGGCGTTTTTGTGTTATGGAAATCGTAATCATCACAACCAGCCAAACGACAAAATAGATCAAGAGAAATACAGCGGTAAAGATCAAAAGCGCGATCCACTCAAAGGGAATCCATGAATTCAGAAGATAGCACATGCTATAGGCGACGTACAGCGTCAGAAGGTGAAAAAACAGAGATTTTCCAGTTGACCAATGCTCAATCTGCTGAAAGACGCTGGCACCCGCATGCAAAAAAGCCAAGAGATATGAGGAAACGATTCCCAAAAGGATGTCGCCACCCGAAAGAGACAGCTCCCCTGTGTTCCATGATACGAAAAACCAAACCAGCGCCACGATCAAGGGACCGAATCCGCCGAATAACAAACCGCGATGCAAAAAGCGTTTCAAATAACCGTTCATCTTCAAAAACCGATCCTTTCCTTGACTGCTTTGACCTGACGTCTGGAAACGTAATCCCGATATCCCCCCTCCAAAGTTACTCGCAAGGCAGCACCGAGGGTGGTATCGAAGGAGCGTATCTTTTCCACGTTGACAAGACATGATTGATTGATCTTGAGAAATTGCCGAGGGAAGCGTTCCTCAAGCTGATACAGACGGAGCTTCAAGCGATACCGACGTCCGTCGCAAAGCACCGCATACACGTTCCCATGTTCCACAAAAAAGCAGGAAATGTCCTTGGAATCCAGCCTTACGACCTCATTCTCACCGTATCCGATCAAGTCGGGCTCTTCACTCATCAAGAGCTCTTCAATCCGTTCCGTAAGCCTGTTTTTTTGATGCACGCAAACAATGATCTCTTCCTCCTGTTCGGGATCGATCAACAGCCGATATTTCATACGTCCCTCCTCTGAAATCTCTTATCGATATTATACACCAAACAGGAGAAAAGCGCAACGGTTTCTCGCTATTCGGTCAATTGATCTTCGCTATTCGGTCGATTTAAGAGCGACCTCTCGGATACCAAAGCAAAAGCGACGGGGGTGAGTAGCAAATGCGTTTTGCATTTGACTCATCCCCTGTTTTATGGATATTAAGTGGCGGAAGGTAGGGCTGTTTGTCTATAAATTATTTGCTTTTTTCAAAATCAGATCCATTTCATCAATTCATCCGCAGCGCGCTCTGCGTATTCATCAAAAAGTCCGTGGTAGCGCAGACAAAAAAGATCCGTATTCAGATACGCGTAGGCATCAGAACAGCTGCAACAAGCGAACGTTCATCAGTACCACGCAAATGATGCCGCAGATGACACCGAAAATCTGCCGCAAGGAGAGCTTATCCTTAAAAAGCAGAATTCCTATGACCGTCATACCGAGGGATTGCATCCCCGAAAAGGTCGGGAAGAGGAAGCCGCCGTCGATCCGTTCCATTCCGATCATGTTCAATTTCTGATAGACACCGAGCACCGTACCGATCAGAAGCACGTAGAGAAGCACGCGGGGATTGAAAAAACCGTAGGTATTGACCTCGCGCCGTCCCGTATGAGCGATGAAGAGATAAAAAGCAAAGGCAAGACACGCCGCGATTGCATAGGCAAGCACCATGAAGGTATTCTGCGAATTTTCATATGCCGCACTCATTTCCTTAGCAAAAATTTTCATAACGACCTGTGCCGCGGAATTGGAAAGCGTCATCACGAGGACGAGCAACAGCCATTTTTTACTGATGCCGTGCTCCTCCTTCCCTTTTTTTACGCTCAGAAGCATGGAGAGCAACAAAAAGGCAATGCCGAGCAGCTGTGTCAGATACACACTTTCGCGGTAAGTCACAACGCTGAAGGTTGTGGTAACAAAGAGTGAGAAGTTTCCGATCAGCACCGTCAGCGACACGGGCCCCGATTTGAGTGCCAATGCGTAGAAGGTCTGAAACAACATGGTGAAAACCGCCGTCAGAGCCGCCATGAGAATGCCGCCCCAACCGATCTTTCCCGCAGGAAAGAGCAAAAGGATCACCAAGGCGATCACCACGAAGAGCTGTGCGTTGAAAAGAACACTGTCGGCGGTGTTGCGGACGTATCCGCGGCTGACAGCGCCTTGAAGCGTGACCTTGGCACAACCCAGTATCACCAAAATACAGATCAAACCGAATTGAAGTCCATATGACATAGCATTTCTCCCTTCCGTTGTTGAAAAACGACACCAAAAGCACCGGCGATTTCGGCAAAATAAAATCCGCCCCCGTAACCGAAGGCGGATTTTATTTTGAAGGCTTTAAAGAGCTCAGATCTGCTCCTTAACCTTGGAAGCCTTACCGACGCGGTCACGCAGATAGTACAGCTTTGCACGTCTGACCTTACCGACACGGATGACATCAACCTTCTCTACGTTGGGAGAATGGATCGGGAACGTCTTCTCGACACCTACACCGTAGGACATACGTCTTACCGTAAAGGTCTCGGAGATTCCGCCGCCATGCTTTGCAATGACGGTGCCCTCGAACATCTGGATTCTCTCACGGTTAC
>JAZSMX010000016.1:0-16965 GCA_045536125.1 Eubacteriales bacterium
CTCACGCCCCGAATTCGACGCTTCTCGCCTAAATCTGCCGAGCCCCTATGGGGGTGTGTCAAATTTTCAATTTGAGACACCCCCGTTTTTTTGCGTTTTATTATGACGTCTCCCCCGAGATTCTTTTGGAAGTAGTAGGGAATCCCGTCATAGTGGATGCCGCAGACGTTTTCCTCATTGTAGTAAAGAGGAATGAGCACGTGATCATCCCACCGCTCGCAAAGAATCTTTGTGCCGTCAAGCGCGTATTCATACGTGACGTCCGATGCGGTGGCAAGCTGCAAAGCTCCCTTGCCATATACGTAATTATACTCTTTTTGCGCGCAAATGTCAAGAGAACGGACGATGTTGCCCTCACCGTCGTAGACATAGAAAAACTCCGCACCTCATAAAGAAGTGCGGAGAAAATTTTATTTCTTTGAACAAATCAAGATATATTTTAGGTATGGAATGTATATTGTATGAGTTCTTTTAAGCGAAATATCCTTTTGGAACTTGTTAAATATATTATAATCCAAACTACGAGTGCCACAATACGAAATTCCCAATATTCGAAAGGTAGCAATACAATCAATAGGGTTAAGGCAGTATATAGTAGTGATGGACCAATCCAACCTAACAGAATTTTTTTTGAAAACCATGATATAATTATACCATAAAAACAGGTATTAAAATTCCCCCCACGTAATGATGAGCTGTTTTCGACATCTAAAATGGTGATAGTGTGGTTTGTGAATTTAGAATATAGTCCTGACGAGCGATGAAGAGCTACATCAAGGGGACGTGTTCTGGAAATTATATTGTTTTTTAATTCGTTTAAATCCTCAATATGGGGCAGTTTTTTTAATATAATCATACCTTAAACTCCTAAAAGGCGCGGAAGTGCACGCATTAAAATAGGCTTTGCAGCACGTGCTGATGCACAAAGTAATTTGGCGGCATATGCCCCAATAGGCGCCAATTGGGGAATGATGGCACAAAGAATTGCAGCTGCTATTACAAGCCAATGCTTAATAGCTAATTTGAAATTGATAGCATAAAAAATTCTCTCATATCTGGATGAAAAAATCAGCGTGGCGACGATATAGCTTTCTGTCCACGTTGCACCTACTGCAACAGCAGTACTAGTTTTTCCTGTTGCAACGGATATACCAACATCAAAGCTATTCCTAGAAAAGCCAAATCCAATAATACCATTTGCATTTGACTGTGTTGACATTCCAACAGATAATTGCAGGTATGCTCCTAACCATTTTGGAGTGCTCCATATTTCTCTTTCCCTAATGGAGTATGTTACATTAGGGATAAATTTAAATATGGCCTTTGCAATCCAAGACTCTCGTTTTAATGCGCTTTTACTCGCATATCCATTAATATCTTCGTTGGAGATGGCATTGTTATTACAGTATGTAAATAGATTGCTATTTAACTTTTCTAAAGCCAAAAATAGATATTCGCATACATCCGCATTAATAAATCTTCCAACATTCGCATCATAATACCTACTCTGCAAATAATAGAGCGAGGTTTCGGAATCGAAGTAGTAGGAGCGGTATCGGAAGGGGTTCACTCTTGCAATGACACCGGTGACATCGGAGAGAATGGTACAAACGCCCCAAGCGTCGTAGAGGTAGCGAGCCACGATCTTTCCATGGCTGTCGGCGATGGCAATGACGTCTCCCCCGAGATTCTTTTGGAAGTAGTAGGGAATCCCGTCATAGTGGATGCCGCAGACGCTTTCCTCATTGTCGTAAAGAGGAATGAGCACGTGACCGTCCCACCGCTCGCAAAGAATCTTTGTGCCGTCAAGCGCGTATTCATGCTTGATGCCGCCCACGGTTTTGGAGGTTCGGATGCCGTTTGCATTGTAGGTGTACGCAATGTCATCGAAGCTCTTGAGCTGCCGTCCCTTTTCCCATGTCAAGGTATGACCGAGATAAGAGGCGGGGTTGCCCTCGGCATCGTATTCAATTGCCTTTCCGTCGTAGGATGTCAAAAGATCCTTCCACAGGGGATCACCGTAGGTGTAGGCCTTTCCGTTCTTCTTGACAATATTCCCGTATCCGTCATACTCCATGGAGTTGATGACGTGCCCGTTGTGCTTTTCACAGAGAAGCTGTCCCAGGGCATCGTACGTATACTCCGTGGTGCCGTCGATGCTGTCCTCTACACGGGTGATCCGTTCCTCCGCGTCATACTCATAAGAAAGCGTTCTTCCGTCCGAGAAGAGAATGCTCTTTACAAGCTGTGTCGTGGGGGAGGACTTGAGCTTTTCGGCTTGGAGATGCGTTTCGGTGACCTCTCCCTTGACGTAGTCAAACCGGCGGGAAAGAAATCCGGAGCCAATCTGCAATTCGTCAAAGCTCTTTCTTCCGAAGCTGTCCGTGCCCGAATGCGAGGTCAAGGAAGTGTTGCCGATACAGACCTTTACTACCGTGCGGTCGTCGTTCGTATCCAAGAAAACCGTCTGCTTCTCACCGGTGGGGGATGTGATGACCTTCTTTGTAAGAGTTCCCTCGGCGTCATAGGTATACTTGACCGTATAGAGCGCGGTTCTCCCCGTGACAGCCTCACCCGAAAGCGTGAAGTCCGATGCGGTGGCAAGCTGCAAAGCTCCCTTGTCATATACGTAATTATACTCTTTTTGCGCGCAAATGTCAAGAGAACGGACGATGTTTCCGTCACCGTCGTAGACATATTTGTAGTGTGCGATGGGAGTCGATGTCGAATCGGTAGCCTCTGCTTCGGTTGCAAACCACTTCTCCGTGACCATCTGACCGAAGGCATTGTACGTCGCCTTCATTGTGTGCCCGTTGGCATAGGTCATTTCTTTGAGTCTTCCGCTTCCGTTCTTGTAGGTGTACTTGATGAGCGGTTTTTCCATTCCGTCGATCCCGATGGATGTAAGGTTGTGGAATGCGTTGTAACGAAGCGCATACTTCAATCCGTCACCGCGAACGATTTCGGTCATGTTGTCAAAGGCGTCGTAAGCGTAGGAGACGTTGGCAAGCTCTGCTCCGTGTGCGTTCTTGCTTGTCACCTTGGAGATTCTTCCCGCCATATCGTATTCATATGCCGTTTGGTTGCTGCAGCGGTCGGTGGTTTCCTTGTTGCGCGAGGTGGCTGCGTCCACTTCATAACGCGTTTTGAAGCCCCTTGCGTCGGTTTCTTCCCTAAGATCGTTCCCGTTTTCCGTAAAGGCAAAGGAACGGTAGAGTGCGCCAAACTGTCCGTCCTCAAAGAGTGTTTCGGTGAGGTTGTTTCCGTAAGCGTCCTTGAGCTCCTCAAAGTCAGGGAGTTCCTTTGTGACACTGTCGGCTTCCGAAGAGACGTCCGTGTTCTGCGCTTCTTCCACGGCCTCTGAAAAGTCCTCTTCCGTCAGCCCCGTTTCCTTGTTTGTGCGAATCAAGCGAAGATCGTCAAAGTAGGCGCTTCCTACGTTATAGTCGTAATCGCAATAGACTTGGACGCAATGCACGGTTCTGTATTTGTTCTTGGAGAACTCAACGGAAGCATATTGCCATTCCTCGGTGCGTGGGGAGAAGCTTGCAATATATTCCTCGGTGCCGTATTCCTCGTACTCGCTGTCACTGTACTTGATGACGGCACGCAGTCGGAACGTAGGCGTTCCCGCAACTCCCTCGCGCTCACGGATGGGAAGAGCGTTGCCTTTTGCCCAGCCGGAAAGAAGAAAGGTTTCGCGTGTGGAGCGGATCCGGCTCACGGTTGCCGTGCGGTAGGCAGACCTCTCGGCTTCAAGATTGCCAGTGAAGCAAAGAGAGCCGTCCTTGTGGAAGCCTTCTGCCTCTGAGAAGGAAACACCGCCTGTCTCCGATTCCCAAGGTTCAAGTCCGTTATCAAGACTTCCGTTTCCCAAGAGATTGTAAGGGGTCGCAAAGGAGTTCTGTTCCAGTTGCGCGGCATCCGCATAAACCGTCCCTTTTCCGTTGACAAGGATCTGTACCTTGATGCTTTGTTCCGTTTCCAATGCAAAGGTGAGGGAGGTGCGGACGTAATTGCCCTCGGTGCTTGAAATGCTTGTGCCGACGTTGAGAATGCTTCCGCTTTCATCCTTGATACAGAGGAATGCACCGGGGGAGTCTTCTCCCGTTATTTCCTGACTGATGCGGAAATAGGCGGAAAAGGTGTACGTGCCACTCGGAAGGACGTCTGTGGTTTGAGAGACACCTCCGCCGCGCGTTTCCTCGCTTGCTGAGGTAATCATGAGCGCGCTTGTGCCGTGATATGCAAAAGAGGAAGAAGCGGCTCGGCGCAAGGTGACGGAATTGGACGTGTCGATTTCGTCCCAATCATTCAGACTTGTAAAGGTGTGATTCTTCAACAGATTGTTTCCGTACTCTGCAAGTTGCGTATCTCCTTGGATGCCGACGCGACCGTCATCATGGGTATCCATGTATTCACTGATGAGATTTCCCTCGTCATCGAAGACGTAAACGGTTGTGACAGGTTCGCCCGTGGCTTCTCCCGACTCCGTGTCCGCAAGGTCTGTCACAGTGACGCGCGTTCTGCCTGCGCTTGCGGAATAGTCGTAGTCCGTTTTGATGCCCACACTTTCACCGGAACCGTATTCCTCTACCCGGGTTACCCGCTGTCCCGTGAAGGTGTATGCCGTTCGATGGACGGCGGTTCCGTCGGCATCAAAGAGCGTGATCTCGCTCGGCTTGGAATCGGCATACGTGATCGTTGCATATCTGCCGTCGGGATAGGTGATTTGTGAGAGAAGCTCTCCTGTGTATCCGTAATTGACGTGGGAAGCATCGGGAGCAGTGACCGAGGTGAGAAATCCGTTGTCATCGTAAACAAAGGAGAAGATGCGTCCCGCACCGTCGGAGACGTAGGAAATGCGTCCGTCCTCATAGACGATTTCATTTGTATTGCCCGATTCATCCGTGATGCGGATCAGCCTGTTTTCTTCATCGAAGAGGTGAGTTTCTCCGCTTTTTGTCAAGGTGCGCGTCAAGGAATTGTAGTCGAGCCCTTCCTCTTGGTTTTCACACAGCACGTAGGTGGATTCAACGTTTCCGAATTCGTCCGTGATTTCCCCTCTTTCATAGGGCGTCAGATAGATCACCTCACCGTTTTCATCGATGTAAGTGCAAGCCTCGAAATAGGAATTGTCAGAAACGGCAGGCGTGTAGATCATGCTTTGCATCGCGTTGATACGAAAGCCGTGACCGAGTTTCATGCTTGAAAAATCCGCGGTCTTGAGCTTCGTCCAGGCGCTTGCGGTATAGGGAAGCCCCGCAAGGGAACTGTGGAAGCCATGGCGAAGAGTCACGGGCATTCTGTTTCCCGCCCATGAGAAACCGTTGACAGAAAGCATCAAAGCACCCGAAACGAGATCTACGGTGCTCTCACCGAGAAATCCAAGGGAATGGGGGTTCGCAGCGGATGCGGTGTTGATACCGAGGGCGGATTCATAGGTGAGATGGATTTCGGGAGGGAGCCATCTGGAATTATAAACAGTGTCTCCTCTGAGAATTGTGTTGCATGGCGTTGTGAAGCCCTCCTCCATGAGTCGGAGCGCCACCATCGGACGTTCGGTCTCTTCCTTGAGAATCCGGTCGAAGACAGAGGTGATATCGAAGCGATACCAAGCTTGCCCCTCCTTCATTTTCGCGTAGTCGAGAAGACGTGTTTCGTCAAGGAGGACGCTTTCGTCATCCTCTGTAGCGTCGTAGAGACCGAGCAGGGGCGGGGAGTCAGGAGTGAATTCGGCACTTTCCTGATAAACGGTCAATTCTGCCTTCTTGATATAAGCACCGGTGGGAATGTTGGGAGGAACAATATGAAAATACATTCTTCCAAGGCGCAAGTCACTCTCTCCCTCCATCGGATACGTTCCTACCGTGCAGAGCGTGGAGGGGGTCAGTTCTCCGTCGCACCAAGCGTAAGTGTCGGGGAACGGGATCGTATAGTAATCCAAGGTGGGATCGATTTTGATCGGGAAGACGCGCTCGGGGGCGTTCATCCATACGGGATCGGCGACCACGGAAAAAGAGTAGACGTTCTCCGTCTCCGTCTTATGCAGGGTGTAATGCACCTTCTGTGAAAGCGCGCCGTCGGCATCCTGCATATAGGGAGAGGGAATACAAAAGACGGGATTCTCGGTGTCGGGATCAAGGAAGAAAATCCGTCTTTGTTCCTCATCGTGCGAGGGGACGAGATGTTTGCATTCCAGGAGAAAACGGTAGCGGTAGGTCTTGCGCGGCTTTTTGACAATGACGGTTTCCTTGATGCCGCGTGCGGTGAGGGAATACTCGCAGTCTGTGCCGTCCTTCACGTCACGGTAAAGAAGACGTTCGTCGGAGTTCGTATCCAGCGTGGGAATGACGCCGTAGTGCTTGGTGTTGGCAGGCTTTGCAAGCCGCATCACCAAAGCGTGTGCTCCGTCGTATGCGGTGAAGATTTCGTTGCCCTCACCGTCGCATCGGAAGCTTGCACGGAAGGGCGTTCCGTCTGCGCGGAGGCGACCTTTGCTCTCTTCCTTTGAAAAACGGCGTTCCTTCTTTGAACGGGAGTCGGACAGGGGGTGATTCGTTGGAATGAGTTGGTTGTGTTTCATGATTCAAAATTCCTTTCTTGTGTTGTTTTTTTTTTGATGGGTTTTGCAGCTGCAAGTATAGCCTACCGCTTAAATGCGACACCCGTTGTCCTATTAAGAAAGAATTTTTGAAATTTTTTTATTACACTTTGGAAACTGCCCCCATTTTGCAACGAAAAGTTTTCCACAAGCGGCTTGTTGAAAAGTGGTATGGAATGTGGAAAACTTTATGGATTATGCGGAAAACTTGCATTTTGCAGCCTTTATTCGTGAATTTTCGACGTATTATGCAGGAATGTAAGAAAATGGAAGAGAAAGAGGCTATGGAAAACCTTATAGGTTCGAGTCCTTGATGGGTACTTTTTGAAATCTTTTTCAAAACTATTGATTTTCAGTCCGAAATCCGTTATAATGGTATTGAAAAACACGCAATGCAAGGTTAGGACCGCTTTTGCATTCGGGAAGGAGCGTTTTGATGAACAGTTCGGAAATGGAACTTTTGGTGAAGGAGGCAATGAGGGATGCGGATCTCTCTCTTTCTGAGATTCCGTCGATCGATTTGTATCTGGATCAGATCACTTGCTTGGTTTCCGATAAAAAGCGCGAGGCGGCACCTCACTTCGGTGAGCGGGTGCTGACCAAAACCATGATCAACAACTACTCCAAGGACGGGCTTCTTTCTCCCATCAAGGGAAAAAAGTACAGCAAGGAGCATATTTTGCAGATGCTGCTTGTGTACGAGATGAAAAATACGCTTTCCATCGGAGAGATCAAGCGCATTTTGCAGAATCTGTACGGGCTTGAATCGTATGATTCTCATATGCTTGAGGAGATCTATTCCGAATATCTGTCCTTAAAGGCACTTCAGCGCGAACGCTTCTGGGAGCAGATCAAGGCGATCTGCGATACGTCCGAGCTTGACGTTGAGAGGGAAGAGGATTTTTTGACGCTCCTTTTGGGGCTTTGTGCCGCTTCCTCTTATCTGAAGAGCACGGCACAGGTGCTTCTTGCGGCGCATTATCCCGAACTTGTGGATGAAAAGATGCGCGAGGAGCAGGAAAAGGAAGAGGTCAAGCGTCAGAAGGCGGAGCAAAAGGCAGAGGCGAAGCGTCAGAAGAGCACCAAAGAGCCCAAGGACAAAAAAGACGATAAAAAGGAAAAGGGCAAGGAAAAGAATGCCGACGGCTCTTCCGAGGAGGAGGACGCATGATCGATCCGAGGGAGACCAGCACGCAAGCGCTTGCATATCTTGGAGACTGTGTGCTTGAAATGCAGGTGCGGGAGCATCTTGTCAATTCCGGGCTTTCCACGTCGGGACATCTGAACGAAGCGGCACTTTCCTTTGTTCGGGCTTCGGCGCAGGCAGAGGCAATGAAAAGGATTCTTCCTGTTTTGAGCGAGGAGGAGGAGGCTTATTTTCGCCGCGGTCGGAATCTTGGGCATTCCAGCGTTCCGAAGCATGCCACCGTCAGCGATTACCGTATGGCGACGGGGATGGAAACGCTTTTTGGATTTTTGCATCTGACGGGAAAGGGTGAGCGGATCAGCGAGCTGTTCCGATTGGCATATTTCCAGAATGATGGAGTATGACGGCAATATTTGCAAACTTTTCGGCAAGAAACGTGCTTGCAGGCGCGATGTTTTTTTGATATCATCTATGCACATACAAAACTTTCAAAAAGGAGAATGAAAATGAACAATCCGAAAATTAAAATAAGCGTGAGAGACTTTGGGGAGATCACCGCAGAGCTGTATCCCGACAAGGCACCCAAAACGGTGGAAAACTTCCTTTCCTTGATTGAAGACGGCTTTTTCTCGGGAACGATCTTCCATCGCGTGATCAGCGGCTTTATGATCCAGGGTGGCGGCTATGACGAGAGCTTTGCGGATAAGGAAGCCAAGGCGATCAAGGGCGAGTTTGCCGCCAACGGCTTTGCACAGAACGATCTCGCGCACACGCGCGGTGTGCTTTCCATGGCACGTACCAACAATCCCAACTCCGCATCCTCCCAGTTTTTCATCATGCATCAGGATGCACCGTATCTGGATCGCCAGTATGCGGGATTTGGTAAGGTGACGGAGGGAATCGAGGTCGTTGACAAGATTGCCGCTGTATCCACGGGACGCATGGGATGGTTTGATGACGTTCCGAGAACGCCCGTTGTCATCGAAAAGATGGAAGTCATCAAGGACTGAGCGGAGGCGATGATGTCTTCCTATACTTTCGAAGATTATAGAGCACGTCTTCAATTTTTACGCTATGCCGAGGAGAACGTGAAAAGCTGTGAGCGCCGTGAACGGATTGAAAGCTATCTTCCCGGTCAGGTGATCTATAATCTCGGAGAATACCCCGCTCGCTTTTCCATTCGCCCGACGGAATACGACTACCATCTGATCAAGAGCCTTTCGGAGCGCGGCGTGGGACTGATTCAGTTGCACGAGGAATGGAACGATTCGCAACGCTTGCTGGGGGCTGATAAATTTACCTCGCACGATCCCGAGGGCCTTCGGGAATTCGTGAAGCTGTGCCATGATTTTAACATCAAGGTGCTTCCGTATATTTCCACGGGTTTTTTCGATTGGCGCGATCCCGATTTTAAGGAGAGCTTTTCGCAGCACGGTGTGTACGAGTTGAATGCGTTTTATTATCGCTACCGTTGCTGTGATGCTGCGTCCGCGGATTGGAATGCGTATCTGATGCCTCGTCTTGAAGCGATTCTTGACACGTATGAATTCGACGGACTTTACAACGATATGGGATACGGATGTGCGAATGCCCCCGAGTTCGGATATCTGGAATACGATCCTTATTTTGAGGATCTTCTTTCCCGTGTATACACGATGGTGAAGAAGCGCGGGGGCATTGTGAAAATCCATCAAGGGCAGTGCGTGTCCCCCAAAACCCATACGCGTGTTTACGATTATCTTTGGGTGGGCGAGTGTGTGCGCCGCGCCTCGGATCTTTTACAGACGGTCAATTTTGATCCTTACGTGATCGTCAATCCCGATTACCGCTTTCTTGAAGAAAAGAACGCGGATACCTTATACGCAATGGCGTTGCCCGCAATGCAATTTTTGCTCCGCGTGGACGGAAGACCTGTCACGGGGGAGCGTGCCTTCGTCCCGGGAGTGGAGTACGTGAACAATCCCGGAAATAACGAAACGTACCATTATGAGAAAATGCGGGAATGGTATTTGAAGCATCCGAACGGCCCTTATACCTACAGCGAGTGGTCGGATATTCCCGAGGACGCGGTCATGCGCGAAAAATGGTTTGAATATCTCGATCTTTACCGCCCGATGGTAAAGGAAAACACCTCTGCGTATCTTCTGATCCGGGAGAGCGGATTCCTTTGCGGTGAGAAGCCGAAGGGCGTGCTGATGAGCCTGTTTGTCAATGATGATTGCTATCTTTGTATCTCCAACGTGGGAGAAGGACAGGAGACCGTGACATTCAGAGATGCTTGGATCGACAGAAAAACAAATGAAACGGTAAAGACGCTGACGCTGAATCAAGGAGAAATTTTCTTCTTGAAGGCAGAAAGTCTCAAAACCGAGTAAGAAAGGCGATATGTTATGAATAAAAAGCTACTGAAGCTGTTGAATAAGGATGCGCGCACCACGTCTGCCGATCTTGCGGTGATGCTGGGCGTGAGCGAGGATGAAGTGCGCCGTGAGATTGCCGAGCTTGAAAAAGCGGGTGTGATCCGCGGATACAAGGCGGTGATCGACTGGGACAAATTGGACAGCGTTTACGTTTCGGCAATCATCGAATTGAAGGTGACTCCCAAGGCGGGGCTTGGCTTTGAGGACGTTGCGGCAAGAGTGATGAAGTATCCCGAGGTAGAGTCCGTATATCTGATGTCGGGTGTATACGATCTGAACGTGGTGGTTAAGGGAAAAACCTTCCAGGAGGTTGCAAAGTTTGTGGCAAAGGAGCTTTCTACCATCGAATCCGTTACCTCAACGGCAACCCACTTTGTCCTTCGCCGTTATAAGGAGCTTGACGTCGAGCTTTTGGGCGAGGACAGGGATGAGAGAGGGAGCTATCTGCTGTGATGGATTACGCAAAGATTCTCTCTCCCGCGGTTGTCGGAATCAAGCCATCCGGGATCCGCAAGTATTTTGATATTGCCGATAGCATGGACGACGTGATCTCACTCGGTGTGGGCGAGCCCGATTTCGCAACGCCGTGGGAAATTCGCAAGGCGGGAATTTCCTCCTTGGAGAACGGAAAGACGCGCTATACCTCCAACAGCGGTCTGGAATCCTTGCGCGAGGAGATCTGCCGTTACGTGAATCGAAAATACGGCGTGCAGTACGAAGCGAAGGGGGAGGTTTTGGTCACGGTCGGCGGCTCTGAGGCGATCGATGCGTGCCTTCGCGCCATTTCCTGTCCGGGTGACGAGATCATCATTCCGCAACCGAGCTACGTATGCTACGAGCCCATCGCGCGTCTGTGCGGATGTGTGCCCGTGATCATTGAGACGCAGGCAGAAAATGATTTTAAGGTGACTCCCGAGGAGCTGTTGGCAGCGATTACCCCGCGCACCAAGGCTTTGATCCTGCCGTACCCTTGCAATCCCACGGGGGCAATCATGGAGCGGGATGACCTGGAGGCAATTGCGCGTGTTTTGCGCGGAACCGATATTTTTGTGATTTCCGATGAAATCTATGCGGAGTTGACCTTTGGCGATGAAAAGCACGTTTCCATCACGTCCATCGACGGAATGAAGGAGCGCACCGTTTTGGTCAACGGATTCTCAAAAACCTTTTCGATGACGGGATGGCGTCTGGGCTATGCTTGCGGCCCTGCTCCCGTGATCAAGCAGATCACAAAGATTCATCAATTTGCCATCATGTGCGCCCCCACGACCTCCCAATACGCCGCAATTGAAGCATTGCGGAACGGAGATGAGGCAGTGGAGCGGATGCGCGAGGAATATGATATGCGCCGCAGACTGATCGTGGACGGCTTCAACAAGCTGGGGCTTGTGTGCCGTGAGCCGAAGGGGGCGTTCTATGCCTTTCCTTCCATTCATTCCACTGGAATGACCTCGGATGAGTTTTGCGAAAAGCTTCTGTATGCCGAGCGTGTGGCACTGGTTCCCGGCACTGCGTTCGGGCAGGGCGGTGAAGGCTTTGTCCGCGCGTCCTACTGTTATTCCACCGACCACATCCATGAGGCGCTTCGCCGCGTGGAATGCTTTTTGAAAAATCTCTGATTCCAATCGAATATAAAAACAGGGGCTGTCTCAATTGCATTTTGCATTTGAGACAGCCCCTGTTTTTTATTTCTGATATTTTTTAAGGTATTCTGCGCTGATGCGGAGACTTTCAAAGGGAGAGCCCTTGAAGTTGTTGTCTTGCTCCACAACGTAGTGCTTGACACCGATCTTCTCGGCGGTTTCCATGATGCCGTCCCAATAAAGGTTGCCGTTTCCGATCTCGGTGACGTTGAACTCGGGGGATCTTGCATTGACCACTCTGGTAGCTTCCAGATCCTTCAGGTGCAGGATGTCGATACGTCCCGCCAGGCGCTCCATCCATTCACGGACGTCCGCACCGCCTGCGGCTACCCAACAGGTGTCAAGCACGAAGGAAATGTTGTTGGGATCGAATTCTTTGGCGAAGATCTCCATCGGTGTTCTCTTGCCGTCGATGGGCTCAAACTCATAATTGTGATTGTGGAAGGTCAGCTTGAAGCCCTCTTTTGCATACGTCTCTGCCGCCTTGTTGTAGGTGTCAATGAATTTTGCAAGCTCCTTGACGCCCGCGCGCGCTTCGTGAGGGATGCCTCCGATACCGAAGTTGGTTGTGCCCCACATGCGGTACTTTTCGATGGTTTCCTCGGGATGGTGAAGGATGCTTTCAAGGGAGCAGTGGTCACCGACAATGCGGATGCCGTTCTTTTTGAGCAGCTCTCCGAAAAGCTTTGCGTCAAAGGCATGACCTGCCGTTTGCGTTTCGGTGTATCCGAGCTCGCGGAGACGGCGGAAGGAAAGATCCGCGAATTCGGGATCGATCACAAAGTCGCGAACGGTAAACAGCTGAAGTCCGAGATTTTGAAACATGGAATATTCCTCCTTGATTCTGTATGTGTTTTTAGATTTGCTGATTCAATTATATATGCGAATTTTGATTTTGTCAATAGGGAATGCGAGCTGTGGGAGAATTCAGCTTTTTTTCAAAAAGCTGTCGGCAAAATCCGTTGCCAGCTTGTCGCACCGCTCGTTATAGGGATGCCCGTGATGTCCGCGCACCCAGACAAAATTGACTGTGTGGACATCCAAAAGAGAGAGCAGCTCCTCCCAAAGATCCGAATTGAGTGCGGGGGAGCGGTCGCTTTTTCTCCAACCGTTTGCGCGCCAGGAACGCGCCCAGCCCTTCTCTATGGCATCCACCAGATATTTGGAGTCGGAGGTGAGGGTGACCTCGCAGGGCTCTTTCAATGCGGAAAGGGCACGGATCGCACCGAGCAGCTCCATGCGGTTGTTCGTCGTCAGCTCTTCGCCGCCGCTCATCTCCTTTTCTTTTGTTCCAAAGACAAGAATTGCGCCAAAGCCTCCGCGACCGGGATTTCCTCGGCAGGCACCATCCGTATAAATATCAACGTGCTTCATCGCATTCCTCCGTTTGTGTGATCTTGTGATACGAAAAAGGGAATCTATCTCATTGTATCACGAACGGGCAAAAAAATCAATGGAAAGATGGAAAGTGTACGTCAACTTTTTGAAACTGAAGCGAAAATCTTGACAATCATTGCTTCGTATGCTATAATTGAAAAATGAAATTGTCTTGACAGGAGGAAGTGACGTATGGCAAAAATCAAATGGCGCGGCGGAGCCATGCTCTCTCCCGTGCCGCCTACCATGGTCACCTCTTCCTTAGGAGGAGAGGACAACGTTTTTACCGTTGCGTGGACGGGAATCACCAATACGATTCCCCCGAAGACCTATATTTCGGTGCGTCCCTCCCGTCATTCCCATCGGATGATTCGCGAGAGCGGAGAATTTGCCATCCATCTGACCACGAAGGAGCTTGTCAGAGCAGCGGACTTCTGCGGTGTGCATACGGGTGCGAAGGTTGATAAATTCGAACGGTGTCACTTGGAAAAGGAAGCGGCGAGCGAGCTTTCTTGCCCGATCCTTTCCGCAAGCCCCCTAGTCTTGGAGTGCAAGGTGACGGACGTGATTTCCTTGGGCTCACACGATATGTTTCTTGCCGATATCGTGGCAATCGACGTAGATGAGTCCTTGGTGGATGCGGCGGGGAAGCTGCACTTGGAGCGTGCGGGGCTTGTTGCGTACGCCCACGGGGACTATTTTGAGCTTGGTCAGCGCATCGGCACCTTCGGCTTCTCGGTGGCGAAGAAAAAGAAGCACGGGAGTGCTTCAAGGAAGAAATAATTTTTA
The DNA here is from genome assembly GCA_045536125.1 of Eubacteriales bacterium. Taxonomy (GTDB): domain Bacteria; phylum Bacillota; class Clostridia; order Oscillospirales; family CAG-272; genus UMGS1865. The sequence goes on from JAZSMX010000016.1 coordinate 13,981, forward strand.
ATCTGACAGATGCAAAGAGCGGCGACTGCCGTCAAGGAGGATCTTATATGCAGCTTTATAATTCACTCAGCAGAACAAAGGAAGAATTTGTGCCTCACACGGAGGGCAAGGTGAGCATGTACACCTGCGGTCCTACGGTGTATCATTTTGCGCACATCGGAAATCTGCGTACCTATATCATGGAGGACATTCTCGACCGTTATTTGCGTTATACGGGATATGAGGTCACACGCGTGATGAACATCACGGACGTGGGACATCTGACCTCGGATGCGGATACGGGTGAGGATAAAATGCTCAAGGGCGCGAAGCGAGAAAAGAAAACCGTCATGGAGATCGCGCAATTCTATACCGAAAAGTTTTTTGAGGATTGCCGTGAATTGAACATCCGCCGTCCCGAGGTGGTAGAGCCCGCGACGGCTTGCATTGATGAATTCATCCACGTCATCGAATCCTTGATCGAAAAGGGATATGCGTATGAGGCGGGTGGAAATATTTACTTTGACACCTCGAAGCTTGACCAGTACTATGCCTTCCACAACTTTGAGGAGGAGGATCTCGCGGTCGGTGTACGCGACGGTGTTGAGGCGGACGGAAACAAGAAGAACCGTGCGGATTTCGTGCTTTGGTTTACCAAGTCCAAGTTTGACGACCAGGAGCTCAAATGGGATAGCCCCTGGGGGGTGGGATACCCCGGATGGCACATTGAGTGCTCTTGCATCAGCATGAAGAATCTCGGTGAGTATCTTGATATTCACTGCGGCGGTATTGACAACGCGTTTCCGCACCATACCAATGAGATCGCACAGTCCGAGGCATATCTCGGTCATAAATGGTGCAACTACTGGATGCACGTGCTCCATCTGAATACCAATTCCGGAAAGATGAGCAAATCCAAGGGAGAATTCTTGACTGTCTCTCTTCTGAAGGAGAAGGGCTACGATCCTATGATGTACCGCTTCTTCTGCTTGCAATCGCACTATCGCAAATCTCTGGTGTTCTCCTGGGAGAACATGGACAACGCCAAGGTTGCTTACAATAAGCTGATCGCGCGCGTTGCACAGTTGAAGGATGAGGGCGACGTGGACCGTGTGGCATTTGAGGAGCTGCGCGCCTCCTTTACCAAGGCTCTGGACAACGACCTCAATACCTCTTTGGCGGTGACCGCGCTTTACGACGTTCTCAAGGCGAAGACGAATGATGCTACAAAGCTTGCCCTGATCCGTGATTTTGATACGGTGCTGTCCCTCTCTCTTCTTGACCGTGCCGCGGCGATGCTCCGCGCAGAGGAGGACAAGAAGGCGAAGGAGGCTGCGGCACTCGCGGACGCTGCGGCGGCAGATCCCTTTGTTGCCGAGATCCTTCGTTTGATCGAGGAGAGACGCGATGCAAAGAAGGCGAGGGATTTCGCAAAGGCAGACCGCATTCGTGATGATCTTGCCTCCAAGGGTGTCACTCTGATCGATACCAAGGACGGAACGACCTATCGCATCGATTAAGGATAGGATATGAAGGAGTTTTTGAAGACAAACAAGCACGTGATTCTGTATCTCTTTTTCGGGGGAATGACAACTCTGATCGATTGGAGCGCATCCTTTGCCCTGTACTACGTTTGGGCAGATGCGATCGAAGAGACACGGTGGTTCATCCACGTTGCGGATTTGATTGCATGGCTTTTGGCGGTTTCCTTTGCTTACGTAACGAACCGCATCTGGGTGTTTGAGAGCAAGCGGCACGGATTTATCCCCGTTTTGTGCGAGCTTTCCGCGTTTGCGGGCGGTCGTGTGCTGACGCTTCTTTTGCAGGAAGCATTGATGGCGATCTTTTTCACCTTGCTTGGCTGGAACGAATACGCGGTGAAGATCTTTGCCGCCGTTTTGGTAGTCGTATTGAATTACTTTATCAGCAAGCTGCTGGTGTTTCGAAAAAATAAGTCTTAAAGCAAAGGGTGACGCATTCTGTGCTTTTGCATTGAAATGCGTCATCCTTCTTTTTTGGAGGACGGTATGAAAATTTTGATTGTGCGACACGGGGATCCGAATTATGAAATTGACGGATTGACGGAAAAAGGTCAGCGCGAGGCGGAACTCTTGTCCCAACGCCTTGCAAAGGAGAAGGATCCGATCTTTTACTGTTCCGTTCTTGGGCGCGCGCGTTTGACGCTTGCTCCCACGTTGGAAAAGCTCGGAAAGACAGCGGAATATTTTGAGTGGTTGAGGGAGTTTTCCTATGTGCCGTTTGAGCTTCCGGATGGAAGTATTGCACGTCTTCCGTGGGATCGGTTGCCTTCCTTGATGAAGGAATATCCGGACTTGTATTTGCCGGACGCATGGAAAACGGTTCCGTTTTTAAAGAATTCGGGAGTTTCCGATGCATATGATGCGGTTACGGATGCCATGGATCGACTTTTGGAAGAGCACGGATACAAACGGGAGGGATGCGTGTATCGCGCGGAGCGTTCCAATCACGACACACTTGTGTTTGTATGTCATTTCGGGCTCGGCGCGTTGCTTCTCTCACATTTCTTGAATTGTTCTCCGTATTCGCTCTGGCAAAACACGGTGATGCTTCCGACCTCTGTGACCACGCTGTATACGGAGGAACGGGAATGTGGGATTGCATCATTCCGTTGCGCCGGAATGGGGGACGTTTCCCATCTTTACGTTGCCGACGAAGAGCCTGCCTTTTCAGGACGCTTCTGCGAGTGCTTTGAGGACAGTACAAGGCATTGAATTTATAGGGGCTGTCAGATCTGCCCTGACCGAAAAAGCCCGTGGCAGGAAGAAAAAAAGTCTCACTTTCCGAAATTTCGGGAAATGAGACGGTAATCGGTTGAATTTCTTCGAAATTCTCCATATTTTACGGGCTAATTCTTGCGCCGACTTTGTACCCATCAAGAATTCGAACCAATCAGCCCTACAGCGTGCAATTTCCGCGACTTGCGTCGTAGCTCACCTTGAAAAGTCCGCACTTTCCTGCGGCTCG
>JAZSMX010000162.1:0-19683 GCA_045536125.1 Eubacteriales bacterium
CCTTCAGTCGCCTTTTTCGCGCGAGGGGCTGTCTCAAATCGACGATTTGATCCTGCCCCTTTTTTTCTTATTAACAACGGCACGTCGCCGTCGACCGTTATTCTTCTTTACTCACTGCGAAGAGCTTCCACAGGGTTGCGCTTGGCGGCGAGAGAGGCAGGGAAGAGACCTGCGATAAAGGTCAAGAACATACTGATCAGCACCAGAACCACACCCGCTACGGGAGGCAGCACCGCGCTGACCGTGCTGATGCCCGCAACCGCGTGAATGATCGCGTTGATGGGGATGCACAGAAGAACGGTGAAGAGGATTCCAAAGAGTCCCGATGCAAGTCCGATGAGCAACGTTTCCGCGTTGAAGACACGGGAGACGTCTCGCTTGGATGCACCGACCGCACGGAGAATACCGATCTCCTTCGTTCTTTCCAGAACCGAGATATAGGTGATGATACCGATCATGATGGAGGAAACGACCAAGGAAATGGAAACAAAGGCGATCAGAACGTAGGAAATAACGTCGATGATGGTGGAGACGGAGGACATCAGAACGCCGACCATGTCGGTGTATTTCAATTCTTGGCTCTCATCCTCAAGTCCTTCGTTATAGTCCGCGATGAATGCCTCCAGACGGTCCTTGGATTCGAAATCCTTGGCATAGAAGTTGATAGATGCGGGGGACGCCTTTTCTGCGTCACCGAGCTTCTTGAGAAGGGAATCGTAGGTTTCATCCTTGTCGGGCACCATGTTGTAAAGGGTTTCCTCAAAGGTTTCAAACTGTTCCTCGTTCATGGTGTCCAGAAGCAGGAGCATGCTCTTTTCGTTGATCGTCCATGCATCCATTTCCACGTTCATCTCATCAAGGAAGGCCTTCTTGTCCTCCTCGTTGCAGAAGCTGAGAAGTCCCGGGAGATTGATCTCCTCGTTCGTTTCGGGATTGGTGGTCTTCATTCCGACAAGCATCATGATCTGCTGCTCGGACATCAGGGGGAGAAGGTCAACGACGTTGTCCGTCGTAACGGTAACGGAGTAAAGTCCGTCGGGATCGTTCTTTTGCATCTCCTCGGAGGTCAGTCCCGCAAGATACATGTTGATCACCATTTCCTGCGTGATGGTAGGCATCATGGGAGGCAAGGTCATCGAGGGATCGGTCGGGATCTGTGCAGTTGACTGAGAGGGTGTTCCCGAAAGTGTGGGTGTTCCCGAAAGTGTGGGCATTCCCGAAAGTGTGGGCATTCCCGAAAGGTCGGGAGTTCCCTTGAGCGCCAATGCAAGAAGCTTTTCTACCTTTTGCGCAAGCGCGTCATCCTCCATGGTGGCAATGAACATACCCGCGGTGGCTTCGTCGATCTTGAGAAGATCTCTGTATTCCTCATTGTTACGGATCATCGTGGTCATGATCGTGTAGAAGCGCTGCATGTTGGTGCTTCCCACGCGCTTGATGAGCAGATCGATGTTGTCCTTGGTGTAGGGAACACGCTCGAAGCTTCCTCCGCTGAGGACGCTGACCTCGGGCGTTTCCTTCTGCTGATTGATGATCTCGCTCTTTGTGTTTTCTTCAAGAATATAGTCGGTCAATGCCTTGGTATAACCGATCGATCCCGAAATGGAAGCAGCGGTCGCATCGACTCTCGGACGGATAATGCCGGCTACGCGCAATTCAATGCCGTTTTCCTTGACAAACTCCTCCTGTCCCTTGCCGCCGAAGTCGGTGTCGCGCAGATCGTACCAAATGGGATACTCCTCGCCGTCAACGGTGTAAACCTCGTTGTCCTCGACGATGGTATCATAAAAATCAGAGGTGTTCAAAAGACGGAACTTCATTCCGAGGAAGTCGGAAAGCTCGTATTCCTCCATGTGAGAGGACTCGTATTCCTTGTTCTGGAAGAGATCCTCCAGAATACCCTCGATCTCTCCCTGATCCAGGACACCGAGCATATAGAGCGTCATTTTGCTCAACTGATTGTTTCTGCCGATGACCAGCATGACCTCGTCCTTTTCGTCAGCCCATTCACTTCCTTCACCGACCAGCTCGTATTGCTGATCCAGAAGCTCCTGATTGTCGATCATTTCGGACATGATGCTCATACCGCCCATGCCGCCGCCTATGCTCATCAGATCATCCACACCGGAGAACATGTCTCCCATGTTGTCGAAGATGGTGGTGGGGTTGACCTGAGTCTTTCCGTCCTCGGAGAAGACCTGAAGGTCAAAGTCGTAGGTGTACTGAACGTCGCTCAATGCGTCCCCGATTTCGTCGTAATGCTCCTCCAGATGTGCCTTGAAGGATTCCAGATCGTTCTCCACGGTCGCGCTCAATGCAGAAATCATCGAGCCCATGGAGTCATCGACGTAGATCTTTGAGTCGTCAATGGTTTCGGGAACTTTGGAATTGACCTCGGTCATGGCACTGAGCATGGCGCTGTAGTCGGTCGTCGTTTTTTGAATGGTGAGAGGGTAGGTGGAAAGCGCATCCTCCTGCACGCGGTCGATATAAAGCTGAATACCGTTCGAGAGTGCCAGAATCAGCGCGATTCCGATGATACCGATCGATCCTGCCACAGAGGTAAGGATCGTACGCGTTTTCTTGGTCAGAAGGTTGTTGAGCGAGAGAGAAAGCGCGGTGAAGAAGGACATGGACTTCTTCCGTTTCTTCTTTTGTGCATTCTTCGCTTTCTTTTTTTCCTCCTTGGAAAGCTCTGCGGCAGTGGAAACGGGCTCTTCCTCGGGGGTATAGGGATCGGTGTCGTCTACGACCTGTCCGTCCAGCACGCTGATGATACGGGAGGAATATTCGTGAGCGAGCTCGGGGTTGTGCGTGACCATGATGATGAGCTTCTTGTGCGAGATGGAACGAAGAATGTCCATGATCTGCACGCTCGTCTTGGTATCCAAAGCACCCGTAGGCTCATCGGCAAGAAGGATGTCGGGATCGTTGACAAGGGCGCGCGCGATGGCGACACGCTGCATCTGTCCGCCCGAGAGCTGATTCGGCTTTTTGTGGATCTGATCTCCCAGTCCCACGTCCTCAAGTGCGCTGATCGCTCTTGCGCGGCGCTCCTTTTTGGAAATGCCGGAAAGCGTAAGAGCCAATTCCACGTTGGAAAGCACGGTCTGGTGGGGGATGAGGTTATAGCTCTGGAACACGAAACCGATCGAGTGATTGCGGTAGGTGTCCCAATCCGCGTCGCGGTATTTTTTCGTGGAGACACCGCCGATGATCAAATCTCCCGACGTATATTGGTCAAGTCCTCCGATGATGTTGAGCAGCGTGGTCTTTCCGCAGCCCGAAGGACCGAGGATCGAAACGAATTCATGCTCTCTGAAGTTGAGAGAGATGCCGTTGAGAGCTCTGACGTAGCCATCGCCCGTCTTGTAGTCCTTGATAATGTTGTTCAGCTGAAGCAAGGTAGAAAACCTCCTGTAAAATGAATGGGGATATTGTAACGCAGAAATATAAATTCAATGTGAATAGATCGGCTTTTTTTGAAAAAAAACGGGGAACTTTTACGCACTTTCAAACTGGCTGCGGTAAAGAGCGGTGTAAAAGCCGTTCTTTTCCAGGAGCGTGTGGTGATCTCCCTCTTCAATGATTTTGCCGTCCTTCATCACAAGGATCAGATCGGCAGATTCCACAGTGGCAAGACGGTGGGCAACGATGAAGGAGGTGCGTCCCTTCATCATCTCGGCAAATGCTTTTTGGATCTTTTGCTCCATGCGCGTATCGATGGAGGAGGTTGCCTCATCCAAGATGAGCATGGAGGGCTTTGCAAGCATCACGCGAGCGATGCAAAGAAGCTGTCTTTGTCCTTCCGAAAGCATGACGCCACCTTCACCGATTACGGTGTCGTAGCCGTTGGGAAGACGCTTGATAAAGGAGTGCGCGTGAACCGCGCGTGCGGCATCCAGCATTTCCTTCTCGGTGGCATCGGGACAACCCATACAGATGTTCTCCCGTACCGTTCCCGTGCGAAGCCAGGTGTCCTGGAGCACCATTCCGAAGGTGGCGCGGAGACTGTCTCGCGTCATATGGCGCACGTCTGTTCCGCTGACACGGATCGAGCCCTCCTTGACGTCGTAAAAACGCATGAGAAGATTGATGAGCGTGGTTTTTCCGCAACCCGTAGGACCGACGATGGCGATCCGCTGTCCTTTCGAGACCGAGAGGTTCAGATCCCGGATCAGCTCCTCGCCTTCGGTATAGGAGAAGGAAACGTGCTCCATGGTAACCGTTCCGTCAGAGACGGTAAGGACACGTGCGTCCTCACGGTCGGGGAGAAGCTCCTCCTCATCCAAAAGCTCATACACTCTTGAGGCGCAGGTGAGGGCGTTCTGAAGCTCTGCAATGACTCCCGAGATTTCATTGAAGGGCTTGGTGTACTGATTTGCGTAGTTGAGAAAGACCGAAAGCATACCCACCGAAAGCGCCGCGGGGGAGGTGATGCAGATCAAAGAACCCACGAGTGCCACACCCGCATAAACAAGATTATTGACAAATCTTGTGGAGGGATTCGTGATGGAGGAGAAGAAGGTGGCGCGGAGCGCGTATTTTTCAAGACGGCGATTGATCTCGTTGAATTGCTCCGCACTGCGTGCCTCCTGTGAGAAGGCAAGCGCCAGCTTATGATTTTCTATATATTCGTTGATCATGGCGGTCTCCTCCGCGCGGATCTCGGATTGCCGCCGGAAGGTCGCGTGCGTTTTTTTGGCAATGAAGGCGGCAACGAAGAGCGAGAGCGGTGTGATGAGGATCACCACGAGCGCGATCTGCCATTTGATCAGAAGCATGATGACCAGCGTTCCGAGGATGGTCAGAATCCCCGTGAAGAACTGGGCAAAGCCCATCAGAAGCCCGTCCGTGAACTGATCGACGTCCGAAATCATGCGGTTGAGCGTTTCCCCCGCGGGGTGTCGGTCAAGATAGGAGAGGGGAAGTCTTTGAAGCTTTTGGAAGGCTTGGCGGCGAAGGCGCTTGACCATGCCGTAGGTGATGCGATTGCCAAGTACCGTCATCAGCCAAAGGGAGAGGGCAGAGACGAGACTGCAAAGCGCGATTGCGAAGGAGATCGCGACGACGCTTTCAAAATCCACGAGTCCCGTGCCTACGATGTGATCGATTGCATTTCCCGTCAAAAGCGGTACGGCAAGCGTGAGGACAACGTGAAGGAGCGCAAGGAACAGTGAGAGGATCATTGCGAAGCGGTAGCGCCCCAAGCCGTAAAAGACACGGGAGAGCGTTCCCTTTGAGAGGCGAGAGTTTGGTTTCATGCGGTCGCACCTCCCTTTTTGTATTGCGTTTCGTAGATCTCACGGTAGACCTCGCACTCCTTCAAAAGAGTGTCGTGCGTGCCTGTTCCGACCAGCTCTCCGTCCTCCAGAACCAGGATGAGATCGGCATGCTTTATGGAGGAGGTGCGCTGGGAGACGATCAGAAGCGTGGGACGGTCGGGAAGATTGGCAAGGGACGTGCGAAGTGCTGCCTCCGTTGCATAGTCCAGAGCAGACGCGCTGTCGTCCAGAATGAGGATGGGTGCGCGTTTGACGAGCGCACGCGCAACGGTGAGACGCTGACGCTGTCCTCCCGAAAAGTTCGTTCCGCCCTCCCGTACCTCGGTATCAAGTCCTTGGTCCTTGCCCTCGACAAACTCCAATGCTTGCGCAGCGGAAAGGGCGTTGCGAAGCGTTTCTTCATCGGCATGCGCATTCCCCCAAAGGAGGTTGGAGCGAACCGTGCCGCGAAAGAGCACCGCTTTTTGAGGAACGACTGCGATTTTTTGGCGAAGCTCCGAGAGGTCATACGATCGCACGTCACGTCCGTCCACGTAAACCGTGCCCTCCGTGGCATCGTAAAAACGGGGAATGAGGTTGACGAGCGAGCTCTTTCCCGCGCCCGTAGATCCGATGATTCCCACCGTAGCTCCGCGCGGAACGGAAAAGCTGATGGAGGAAAGGGCACTGTCGCTCCCCTCGTTGTATGCCAAAGAAACGTTTGAAAAGGCGATGGCAGCGTCGGTGTCAAGCGGCTCTGCGCCCTCGACGGTCTCCATTCCCGAGGGAATCTCAAACACCTTTTGCACACGGTCGGCAGAAGCGAGCGCCTTGTTGACGGTAAAGATGGTATTTGCAAACTTGACAAGCTCCACAAGAATTTGTGCCATGTAGTTGGTCAGCGCGACCACCTCGCCTTGCGTCATGTCTCCCACCTCGACAAGTTTTCCTCCCGAGAGCAGAATGACGATGACACCCGCATTGACGATCAGAAGCGTGATGGGGTTGAGAAGTGCTGAGACGCGCCCTACGACGTTTTGCATACGGTTGTGCTCGTTGTTCGCCTCGTCAAAGCGCTCTTCCTCCTCATTCTCCAAGCGGAAGGCGCGGATGACGCGCACACCGCTGAGATTTTCTCTGGTCCGTGAGGTCACACGGTCCAGATTCTTTTGTACGCGCCGATACAGATGCTTGCTGATCGGGATGATCGAAAAGACGACGGCAGCAAGAAGGGGAATGACGACGGCAAAGATCCACGCGCCGCGCGCGTTGACGGTGAACGCCATGATCATCGCTCCGAACACAATAATGGGGGAGCGAAGAAGGAGACGGAGCGTCAGATTGATGGCGGATTGGATCTGATTGACGTCTCCCGTCATTCTTGTGATGAGCGTGGAAACGCCCAATCGGTCGGTTTCCCTGTAAGAGAGTGTGCCGATGTGAGAAAACAGATCCTGTCTCAAGGCTGTCGAAACGCCGACCGCCGCGCGTGCGGCGAAGAATTGGGCGATGAGGGAACAGGAAAGTCCGATGACGGCAAAGGCGCAAAGCAGAGCGGTCATCCAACCGACGTATTCGGGGGCTTCCTTTCCGATGCCCTCGTCGATAATGAGCTTGACGACGATGGGGACGAGAAGATCGAAGATCGCCTCCAGGAACTTGAACAAGGGGCTGATCACGGTTTCCTTGGTGTACGGCTTTAAATAGCGCAACAGCTTTTTCATGCGTTCCTGTCTCCTTTCCGTACTTTTATTGTATAACCCGAATATTATACTCTTATTTTGTGTCGCATAATAAAAGGTTTGATGAACATTTTGTGAATCGTTCGAAAAACATGAAAAAAGGACTGATTCACGGTGTGAAACAATCCTTTTTTTCGTTCAATCGAGAATTTCAAGCTTAACGTCTCCGCTCCTTGTGCGGACGTGGCAGTTTTTCTCTCCCGAGGAAGTGGGAAGCTTCAGCTCTCCCGTATCGGTATCGACGTCAAACCGCTTATCGGAAAGCAGTGTTCCCGATACCTTGCCGCTGTCGGTTTTAATCGTGATCTGCTTGGAATCAAAGCGGCTCAGAACCACCTTGCCCGAGTTCGTCACGACCGAAGCCGTTTCCTTTGCTACGGTGGAGGAGAGGGCGACCTTGCCCGAGGATGAGGACACCTCAAGGCTCGTCATGTCGGCATCCGAGAGGCGGATTTCCCCTGAGCGGGATTCTGCCGAGATGTGATCCGAAAGGATCATGGAAAGCTCGGTGTCACCGCTTTTGGAAAGCGTATTGATCTTCTTCGATGTGAATTCGGAGAGCTTGATGCGCCCCGATGCGGTTGTGACGGACAGCTCTTCGATGCGGTCTGCTTTCACCGAAACGTCCCCCGACGCGGTGCTGACGTCGGCACGCAGGAAAGAGAGGTTGCCGCTGAGGTTGACGTCCCCCGAGGTCGATGAGAGGGAGAGGGTGTCGTATTGTGCTTCGGGAAGATATACGGTCAAAGAGGGAGAAACGAAGGAGACGGTGATGATTTTATCAAACCATGCGCGTTCGTCCGTGCGCGTGACTGTCAGCACTCCATCCTCTGCGGAAAACTTAAAAAAGATCTCCTTGGATTCGTCGCATTCGACGGTGCAGACGTCCTCCTTCGTAGGAAGAAGCGTGATCTGCACTCCCTTGACGGCGACGTTGAGGCTGTGGAACTCCTCCGCGATCTCATAAGCGTTTTTTTCATAATGCACGGTGCAGAAATTGTGAAGGTTGAAGCGGCTGACGATCAGGGCGGCAAGCACGGTGCAAAGCCCTAAAATGATACAGATCAGACCGATTACGGAGAGAGGGTTCTTTTTCTTTTTGACGGGGGTATATTTCATGCTGCCAGTCTCCTTTCATGAAATTTCGCGCGGCAGCGATGAAAGAGATATTTGCAAAGACGGATGACCTGAATGGTCAATTTTCTTGATAGGGTAAAGAGGATCAGCGAAAATCCCGCCGCAAGTAGCGTGATGCCGAGCATGGCGAGAAACATGGGAAAGCTGCTGTGAATGATGGCGACGAACAGAGAAACGAAGATTCCCGCAGCCGCAACAACGGCAAGAGCTGTGTTCACAGCATAGAGAACGATCATCAGAGCAAAGCCCACCACCGTAAGAATCAGCACAAGAATTCCGAGGAGGAGAAGCAGGATCAACCAAAGAGGTGCGCCGACGCAAAGCAGGAGCTTTGCAAGAGGGCTTCTTTTTCTCTTCGGTTGGCGCTTTGGCTGCTCATACATGGATTCCCGTTGGTTGTGGATGCTTGCGTGCGCACGCCTCGGTATCCCGGTCGCGCGGATGTGAGCGGCAATCTGCTCGGGGGAATCCAAGCGTGCCACCGCAGATACGGAGGAATGTCCCGCTTCCATCGCTTCCTCGATCAGCTCGCTGTAATAGTCGATCGCGGCATCGACGTCCGACGGATGAAGGTCGTCAAGCTGCATTTTCAATTCCGTAAGAAATTCGATTTTGTTCATTTTTTCTTCCTTTACAGACAAAACACTGTACCAAAGTACCGAGCGTCTTTTCTCGATGGCTTACAATTCCTTTTGTAAAAAAAGAAACTCGCAGCCTACCGAATATACTCTACCACACACGCCAATCTCTGTCAAGTGCTTTTTTGTAAAAAAATGCAAAATCGGATCAACGGTGCTTCTTTTTTACGACTGCTTTTTTATTGCGCGGCAGAGCAAGATACGCACCTGTGACCGAGGAGACGGGAAGCGCGGTGTGCAAAAGGATCGCGATCCACACGGAGTAGGGTGTGGCAGAGTCCTTGAAGAAGAGCGAGAGCAGTAAAAGGAGCGCTAAAAGGAGGGATGCGTTGATCACACCGCAAAGAAGTGCCGCGTGCTTGTGGCGGTACACTCCCAAAAAGCCGCCGAGGAAGGCGGTGAGGAGCGCGCAAATGACGCCGAGAGGGGCGATCAGAGCACCCGGATCGGGAGAAAAGTAAGCCGCAAGCGAGGAGATCAGCATTAGAATCAGGGAGATCGGAAGTGAGAGCAGAAATCCGTACAGGGCATGATAAAACAGCGAGGAGGACGCTTCGGCAGTCTCTTTTTGGGAGGGGTGAGGTGGACGGCGCGCGATTTTTTTGCGTTGTGGTTCGTTCATGAAAAAAAGCCTCCGTTCGGAAAATATGCTACAACATATTCCGCACAAAGGCTTTTTATTCATATCATGGGATCAGGCGTCCTCTGCCTTGACGTCCACACGGCTGACCGCACTTTTCAGAATGCGGATTTTGGTGCGCTCGTGCGTCGTTTCAATGACACAGGTTTCCTCCTTGATGCTGACAACCTTGCCGATGATACCGCCGATGGTGGTGATCTCGTCTCCGACTGCCAGATTGTTACGCATTGCGTTCTGTTCCTTTTCCTGTTTTTTCTGAGGACGGATCATGAAGAAGTACATCACGACCAACAGTCCGACCATCATAATCAGAAATCCAATATCCATTACCCAAAGACCTCCCGATTGGCATAATTGCAACTATTATACCCTAAGTGGGGACATTATGCAAGTGGAAAATTGTAAATATTTTTGAAACATGGAAAAAGATTCCTTGACCGGAAGAAAAAAGAAGAAAAAGAAATTTGAAAAACTTGCATTTTTTTCTTGTCTGTGATATACTATAAAAAATATCCGGAAAGGTGATTTTGACTCGCTATGAAACTTTCGCATCTTCCCTGTGGGAAAATCATCAATACACACGGCTTTCGCGGCACCGTCAAGGCGGAGTCCTGGTGCGATTCTCCGCAGATTCTTGCCTCCCTTGACACTCTGTATTTCAAATCGGGGGAGAGCTTTCGTCCTGTGCGCGTTTTTTCCGCCTCTGTTTTTAAGCAGTTCGTGCTCCTGGATCTTGAGGGCGTGACCGACGAGACGGCGGCAGAGCGCTTGCGTGGGACGGAGCTGTTTGCCAAACGGGAGGATCTTCCCGTGGAGGAGGGCAGCTATTTTATTTCGGATCTTCTGGGACTGCCCGTGCGGCATGCCGATACGGGTGAGGATATCGGCGTTTTGAAGGACGTGAACACAAGCGGTGTGCGTGATCTTTACGTGGTGCGTACTGAGCGTGGGGAGAGCCTTGTGCCCGCTGTCCCCGAATTCATCGTACGCATTGATCCCGACGATGCGGTGTATATCCGTCCGATTCCGGGCTTGATCGACGGAGGGGAAGCTTGATATGCGATTTGATATTATGACGCTGTTTCCCGACCTTGTTTCCACGGTGCTCGGTGAGAGTATCCTGGGACGGGCGCAGAAAAGCGGAGCGATCACGGTGCGAACGCACAACATAAGAGATTACTCCGAGGACAAGCACCGTCGCGTGGACGACACACCCTACGGCGGAGGTAAGGGGATGCTGATGATGGCGCCTCCCATTTACAATTGCTATCGGGCGATTCTTGAAGAGCAGGCGGCGGAAGGGCTTTCCTCGGAGCGTCGCCGTGTGATCTATCTTTCCCCCACGGGACGGGTGCTGACGCAGGGAAGAGCTGCGGAATTGGCACGGGACTATGACAATCTCATTCTCCTTTGCGGTCATTACGAGGGCGTGGACCGCCGCATTGTGGAGGAGATCGTGGACGAAGAGATCTCCATCGGGGATTACGTTCTCACGGGCGGTGAGATCCCCGCGTGTATTCTGACCGACTGCGTTTCCCGATTGGTGGACGGAGTGCTCTCCGACGCGGAATGCTATGAAAAGGAAAGCATTTCGTCGGGGCTTCTGGAATACCCCCAATACACGCGTCCCTATGAATTCCACGGAAGGTGCGTCCCCGACGTGCTGATCTCGGGACATCATGCCAACATTGATCGCTGGCGGGATGAGGAGGCGCTCAGGCTGACACGGGAGCTGCGACCGGATCTGTTGGAGGATGCCGAGAAGGACAGCAAGTGAATAACAACGAAAAACCTCTCTACATACAAAACGGAAATGTAGAGGGGTTTTTATGCGTCTTTGGGGAAGAGAGAGCTTTTTTGTAAGCCTTGCCGTGCGAATGGGGGAGAGACTGGGACAGGCTTCGCTTCCGAGAGTGCGCGGAGAGTCGCTTTATGACAAATTGGACGCGCGCTTTCACAGAAGCACCGCGGGAAGGCTCTGCGGTGACGGCTACGATCGCATGGGCTGGCAATACCGTCTTCGCAGATACGGAATGCATGCCCGTGAGAACAGCCTTTTTTTGAGCCTTCGCACAAGGGTGGCGGACTTTCTTTTTAAGGCGAGCATCGGATATGCGGGGCTTTATTTCCTCATGACGGGGATCTCGCTGCTTATCCTCGTTCTGATCGTGGATGAGATGCTGGCGGACGGAAGACAGCTTCTGATCTCTCTTGGATTTATTTTTCTTTCCGTCCCTCTTCTGATGGGATCGAAGAGCGTGGCAACGGTGATCGGGGAAAGCTTTTTCGCGCGCCGACTTCTCACAGGGTTTTGCGGCATTTCCTTCTTTTTGCACGTTCCCACCGAAAAAGGGGAGGCGCGTCCGATGTCGGTGCTGCTCTTTTCCGCGATTTCCGTTGCACTGGCAGGGATTCTGACACCGCTTGTGTTTTTTCGGCTTCTTTTGCTGCTTGCTCTTATGATCGTATTGCTTTCCTCGCCCGAGGTCAATCTCCCACTCTTGTTTTTCTCATTCCCGTTTCTTCAGTGGACCTCTCATCCGACCTTGATTCTTTGCGGCTTGGTTCTGACGTTTGAGATTTCATGGGCATGGCGCGCCTTTTGCGGTCGGAGAGATTTTGAATTTGAAATTGCCGACGCGTTTCTGCTTAGCTTCTGCTTCTGCCTTTTGTGCGGTAGCTTTCTCGGATACGGAAACGCCTTTTGCGGATTGGCGCTTTCCTTGCTTGCGTTTTCCTATCTTCCCATGAAGCATTTACTTTTGGTAGAGAGCTGCCGACGGCGCACAAGAGCCGCCTTGACGCTGGGAGCGGCACTGTGCGCCACGTTTGGAATCTTTCAGTATTTCTTTTTGGAGACGGAGCTTTTATGGGTGGATCGGGATCGTTTTTTTGACATCGGCTCCCGTGTGTGCTCCTTCTTTGACAACCCGAATATTCTTGCCGTTTATCTTCTGTCCGTCTTTCCCATCGCCCTGTGCGGTGCTTTTGATCGGTCGGAGCGCGCTCTTCACCGCTGCTTTTTCGGACTGGCTGCCTTCACAATGGCTTTTTGCACGGTCCTGACGTGGTCGCGCGGCGCGTGGCTGGGGCTGCTTCTGGAAGTGCTTCTTGTACTCCTTTTTTATGGAAAATATTCGTTCGTCACCCTCTTTTTTTCTCTTCCGCTTGTCCTTCTCTCCGTTCCGTTTCTTCCGTCGAACGTGATCCGACGCTTTTTGAGCATCGGAAATCTTGCGGAATCCTCCATCCGATACAGGCTTTATACGTGGAGAGGCGTGCTTCGGATGATCGCCGAGCATCCTTACGGGATCGGCATTGGAGAGGAAGCCTTCCGTGCCGTTTATCCGCGGTACGCGCTTCCCGGAATCGAAACGGTGATGCACGCGCACAATCTGCTTCTCCAGACCGTTTCGGAGGTCGGAATTGTCGGAGGTATTCTTTTGCTTTGTGGGGTGCTTCTGAGCGTTTTGAAGGGCTTTGGAAGAAGACGGGCATCGGGAGCGCCGTATGCGCTTTGCGGTGTGGCGGTGATGGGGATGTTCGATCATCTTTGGTATGCACCGGGGATGATTCTGATCTTTTTTTCGCTTCTTGCGTTTTCGTTGGTTGAGGAGGATTTATGAGGAACGGAGAGCTTGCGGATAACAAGAAAATGAGCGCGCTTGATTGGGGGATTCTCGCTTTGATTGTACTGCTTCTGGGAGTCGCTGCCGTATGGTATTTTCAAAGGGGCAGCGGCGCGGGAGAGACGCGGGAGATCCGTTACACCGTGCGCGTATCGGGTGTGGACGTCGAGGGAGCGGAATCGGAATTTTTGCCCATCGGGCGAGGGGATACTGTGAGATCGGAAAACGGAACGCTGGAGCTGGGCTATATCGAATCGGTGGCGGTGAGGCAAAGTCGGACTGCCGCAATATCGAAGGGGGAGATTGTTTTCTCAGAGGTGCCGGGCAGAGTGGACGTTGACGTGAGCGTGCGCGGAACGGCGCTTTATCTTGAAGGGGACGGACTGCGCGTCAGCGACGTAAGGATTGCTGCGGGGGTGAAGGGAGACTTTCGCCTTGGCGGCTACTATGCCAAGGGTGCTACCGTGATTTTTGTGACGGAGGTGACGGAATGAAGGAGCGGCAGGGAAACGTTCTGGATCTTTTTTTCGTTCTTCTCCTGATTCTCTCCGCCGTGGGGGTGGGAGGCAGATTCCTTCGGAGTGAGACCTATGACGGGGAGGAGACGGAGATGCTGGTGCGCGTCCGCATTCCCGTGAGTGACGCAAGCCTTGAAGAATGCTTGCATCCCGGAGAGAGAACCTATCTCTCCACGGGGGAATACTACGGCGTGCTTGAAGCGCTTGAGAGCGAGCGTGCCGAGGTGCGACTGTTCGACGGAGGACGTTTTGTAAGCGGCACGTGGGAAGAGGGCGGACCGCGCGAATACCTTCTGACCGTCAGAGTCAAGGGGAGGATCCGTGAAAACGTTTTTTACCGAGAGGGAAGAGAGGCGGTGCTTGTGGGGCGCGAGATCGAAGTGTGGGGAGAGTATGCACGCGTTTTCGGAACGGTTACGGAGGTGCTTCCCGATACAACGGTCTGAGAGAAGCTCGCTTTTCTGATTTTTGTATCTATTTTGCACGAAAAGTTGGTTGAGATGATGTAAAAATCTCACAGTTTGCCTATTGAAATTAATGTTGAATTTTGTTATACTAATTGTAATAATAATGCTTGTTTGTCGATGCTTTTTTGCGAACAGGCTTGATTTATTCGCAGATAGGGAGCAATTTTATGATTTCACGTGACATCGTTATCAACAATACCAGCGGCCTGCACGCGCGTCCCGCTACCTTTTTCATTCAAAAGGCAAACACCTATAAGTGTTCGATCTGGATTGAAAAGGATGACCGTAAGGTGAACGCCAAGAGCCTTCTCGGAGTGCTTTCTCTCGGGATCGCGAAGGATATGACTGTCACACTGATCGCTGACGGTCAGGATGAGAATGCCGCAATTTCGGGACTTGTCGAATTGATCGACAGCGGATTTTCGGAAGTTTGATCGAATAGCCACATACGGTGTGCGTCGGCGGAGAAATATGCTCCGGGGTGCACGCCGTTTTTTATCATGTTCAAGGGAGGGATGCGTGTGACGGATGAAAACGTCAAGGAGCGGTTGCTGGAAAAGGCAAACGGACTGCCGATGTCTCCGGGTGTCTATATCATGCGCGACAAGCATCACCGCGTGATCTACGTCGGAAAATCGCGAAAGCTCAAAAGCCGAGTCTCCCAGTATTTTCAGAACAGCGAAAAAAACGTCAAAACGGCACGGATGGTGGATGCCGTCAGAGATTTTGATTATTATCTTTGCGACAACGAAATGGAAGCACTCTCTCTGGAGAATACGCTGATCAAGCAGTACGCGCCCAAATACAACATTCGCTTGAAGGATGCGAAATCCTATCCGTATATCAAGATCACGGAGGGGGACTATCCGCGCCTTGCCTTTACGCGCCAAAGAGGAAATGACAAGGCAAAGTATTTCGGACCGTTTTCGGGCTCCTCCACCGCGTATTCTCTGATTGAATTGCTCAACAGAACCTTGAAGCTTCCCACCTGCTCGCGTCACTTTCCGCGCGACATCGGAAAAGGGCGTCCCTGCATCAATTATCAGATCGGACGCTGCATGGGCGTTTGTACGGGAAAGGTCGGGAAGGAGGAATACGGGGAGAGCATTCGCTATGCCTCGCAGATCCTTGGCGGTCAGGTCAAGGAGGTACAGAAGAGCTTGACGGAGCAGATGTACGCATATGCCGAGGAGGAGAGATATGAGGCGGCAGCGCGCTGCCGTGACACCGTGGAAGCGCTTGAAAAGCTCGGTCAGCGTCAAAAGGTCGTTTCCGATCCCGACGCGGACAGAGACGTCATTGCCTTTTATTCGGATGACGTATGCTCCTGCGTATCCGTCTTTTACATCCGTGCGGGGATGCTTCAGGACAAGGCGGAATTTTTGTACGGTGCGGACAGCATTCTGGAGGCGGAGGACATGACGGCGTTCCTTTGCGAGCATTACAAGACACGGGAATACGTGCCTCACGAGCTGCTTCTTGCCTTCGAAACGGAGGAAGAGGAATTGAGGATGCTGGAGTCCTATCTTTCGGAGCGCGCAGGACACCGTGTATATATCAAGATTCCCGAGCGCGGACAAAACCGCACGCTTTGCGAGCTGGTGGCAAAAAACGCCGCCGATCACGCAAAGCAATTCCGCGCCGATGCCGAGAAGTGCGATGAAACTCTGGCGCGCTTAGCGTCTCTTTTGCGGCTTGAGGTGTATCCCGAGCGCATTGAGGCATACGATATTTCCAACCTCGGACGGGAGCATCTGACGGCGGGTATGATTGTCTGCAAGTCGGGAAAATTCTGCAAGTCGGACTATCGGAGCTTCCGCATGGAAAGCGTGGACGGCACGGACGATTACGCATCCATGCGCGAAACGCTGATCAGGCGCTTGGATCACTTAACGGACGGGAGCGGTTCGTTTTCCGAGTCCCCCGATCTGATTTTACTGGACGGAGGCAGAGGGCACGTCTCCACCGTGCGCGAGGTGCTGAAGGAACGGGGAATCGACATTCCCGTTTTCGGTATGGTCAAGGATGATTTTCACAAGACGCGCGCTCTTTGCAGCGACTGTGAGGAGATCAGCATCGCGCGAGAGCAGGACGTCTTCACCTTGATCTATCGGATTCAGGAGGAGGTTCACCGATTCACGGTGAAACGAATGGAAAACGCAAAGCGGAAGACGGTAAAGACCTCTTCCCTGACAAAAATTCACGGCATCGGGGATGCCAAGGCGCGCCTTCTTCTCTCCGCGTTCGGAGGGCTTTCGGGAGTGCGTGCGGCATCCTTGGAGGAACTGTGTGCCGTGCGCGGGATCTCAAAGAGAGATGCTGAGGCGGTACGTGCCTATTTCGAAGAAAAGAACGTGACGGGAAAGGGGGAGCGACACAGATGATGCGGATCATTACGGGCAGCGCGAGAGGAACTCGCCTCGCCACACTTGCGGGAGAAAACACCCGTCCCACCGCGGAGCGGACGAAGGAAGCCGTTTTTTCGATCCTTCAATCCGTGCGCGACGCTGCCGTCCTGGATCTTTTTGCGGGTTCGGGGCAAATGGCACTCGAAGCCCTCTCGCGCGGTGCGAAGCACGCGCTTGCGGCGGATCACTCAAAGGATGCACTTGCGATCATTCGTGCCAACGCGGAAAAAACGCATCTTGCTTCACAGTGTGAGATCCGCGGGACGGATGCCCTGCGCCTGCTTTCCGCCTTGCGCGCGGAGAAGCGCCGCTTTGATCTGGTATTTCTTGATCCTCCCTATGCGCTCCGCATTCTTCCCGAGGTCCTTGCGCGACTTTGCGAATACGGACTTCTGGAGGAGGGCGCGCGCATCGTTTGCGAAAGCGCAAGGGAAGAGGACGTTTTCGGTGAGGATCTTGAAGTGGCGCGGCATTATGACGTATTGCGCGTTGCGCGCTACGGCGCGGCATTCGTTACGGTGCTGTCATGGAAGGGGGAGACGGTATGAGTCTTGCCATTGTTCCGGGCAGCTTTGATCCAATGACGCTGGGGCATCTCGACGTGGTCGAATATGCCGCTTTGCATTACGACGAGGTGGTGCTTGCCGTGATGGTCAACCGCGAAAAAGCCTATCGCTTTGATCGGGAGACAAGACTTGAGATCGCGCGTCGCACGGTGGCGCACCTTCCCAACGTGCGCGTCCTTTTCGACGAAGGGATGCTGATCGACCTGTTTGACCGTCTGGGAGCGGATGCCGTGTGCAAGGGATACCGAAACGAAACGGATTATGCGTATGAAATGAACATGGCGGAATGGAATCGGGCACACAATCCGCGCTTTCACACGGAGCTGATTCCCGCAAAGGAGGAGCGCGCCTCTCTCAGCTCCACCGCCGTAAGACTCGGATTGGACGAGGGAAGGGCACTGTGCGGTATGGTACACCCGAGCGTCATCCCCTTGATCGAACGAAATCAATCAAACTAATTTTTTTGGAGGATCATTATGACACAAACAAAAACCGCTTTGGGAGCCGCTTTGGCGGTACTGATTCCCGCCATCATCGTAGGACTTCTTCTGCTTCTGATTCCTACCCACCTTCTGATCAGCCTTGTTTTCATCATCATGGGAATTGTCACCGTGATTTCCAGCATCCCCGGGATCATTGTCGGCGTAACGGCATTCTCGACAACCGCGGGCAAGATTTCCCTTGTGGCATCCGTGATCTCGGCAATCTTCGGATTCTTGATGATCTTTTCCCACAATGAGCTTCTGATGATTCTTCTGGGCGTTTACATGATCGTTTTGCCCGTTGTCAATATTCTGCTCACAAATGATCACATGACGCAATTGAAGGCGGAGCTTCCCAAGATCATCATCGGTCTTGTGCTCTTGATCTTAGGACCTGCCAACACGCTGGATTTCTTGCTTCGTATCGCGGGCTGGGTGATCATTGCGCTCGGTGTGATCTATGCGCTCGTTCTCTTCTTCGGTGTAGGCCGTGCTGCCAAGCGTGCAACCGTGGTCACGGGGGGGAAGATCTACGTGGACGTGGACGGTGACGGCACCGTGGACGGTGTTGACGTAGACGGCAACGGAACGGTGGACGTCGTTTACGAGGTCCCCGCGAAGGACACGGAAAAAGAGGATTGATGAACCGTAATACAAAGCTTTTATCGAATACGGGGATTTTAGCGATCGGTACGTTTGCCTCAAAGCTGCTCGTTTTCTTCCTGATGCCGCTTTATACCGCATGGCTGACCACGGGAGAATACGGAGCTTCGGAGGTCATTACCAGCCTTTCCAATTTTCTTATCCCCATCGCGGCGGTCGGTGTCAGTACGGGAATCTTTCGCTTTGCTGCGGAGAGGGAAGCCGACAAGACGGCTGTCTTCTCATCCTCCGTAGCCTTGCTCGGGATCGGACTTGCGCTCTTTTTGGCTCTGTCACCGCTCCTGCTTCTGATCGAATATTGCCGCGAATACGTATGGCTTGTGGTGCTCTACGTTCTTTTTGCCAATCTCCAGGCGGTCGTGTCGCAATATCTCCGCGCGATCGACCGTACGGCACTGTTTGCGGTGCAGGGAATTCTCAATACGCTCGTCACCGTGCTTTTCAACGTCCTCTTCCTTTATTTCTTCGAAATGGGAGTGACGGGGTACGTGCTTTCCGTGGTGCTCGGAAACGTTGTGACGACGGTGTTCGTGGTGCTGTCGGCAAGGCTCTGGCGCGTGTTTTCGCTCTCCGCCATTCGGAAGGAGCTGATGTGGGAGATCCTTCGCTTCAGCCTTCCCTTGATTCCAACGACGGTTTGCTGGCTCGTGACCGATCTTTCCGACCGTGCCATGGTCACTTATTTTTCGGGGGAGGCAGTCAACGGTATTTACTCCGCTGCCTATAAGATCCCTACGGTCATCAATCTTGTATCGGGCGTCTTTTTGCAGGCATGGCAGTTTTCCGCAATCTCGGAGTCCTCGGACGAGGAGGAATGCTCTCGCTTCTATTCCCGTGTCTTTTCAAGCTTTATGTCGGTCGTGATGATCGGAAGCGCGGGACTGATTCTTTTATCAAGACCGCTCTCTTCGCTCCTTCTCAACTCCGCGTATTGGGATGCAAGACTGTATATGCCCGTGCTTTTGTGCGCGGTTGCCGCGGAGGCGGTCGTATCCTTCCTTGCAAGCGTCTATCTTGTCAAGAAGAAAAGCCTTCATTCCTTTTTTACGGCACTCATAGGGGCGCTTTCCAACGTCCTCTTGAATCTGCTCCTGATACCGACACTCGGTGCGCTTGGAGCAGCGATTGCCACTCTTGCAAGCTATCTTTTGGTGATGATCGTGCGTCTTGTCGATGCACCGCGGATCATTCCGTTTCGCCTCTCGCTCGTTCGCTTGACGTTGAGCCTTGTGCTTCTCATGGGAGCGGCAGCGGTGATGACGTTGGAGCTTGAGGGGATGTATCTTTGGACCTCTCTTTTGGCGGGTGCGATCCTTCTGATCAATCTTCCCGCGCTTTTGCGCGGAGTGCGCGCCATCTTATTAAAGAAATAAGAACCCATAATCAAAAAGGGGCTGTCACATTTGACGAGAACGAAAAAGCCCGTGGAGAAAAGAAAAAAGTCCCGTTTTCCGGTAAAATCAGAAAATGAGACAGGAATCGGTTGAATTTCTTCGAAATTCTCCAAAATATTACGGGCTTTTTCTACC
>JAZSMX010000085.1:0-14654 GCA_045536125.1 Eubacteriales bacterium
CAACACAAATAGCAGGCTTGTTAAAACCTTTGGCTAGAACAAGATTTGCTGTTTTACGTCCAACCCCGTTAAATTTGATTAAATCTTCAATCTCATCAGGAACTTTTCCGTCTAGTTCTTCTACTATTTGACGAGATAGCTCAATAATTTGTCGAGCTTTGTTTTCGTAGAATCCAACTGGGTAAATAGCTTTTGCTAAAACTTGCGGATCAACTTTACTCATCTCTAGTGGAGTTTTAGCCAATTCTAACATCCTTAAAGTTGCTGGATAAGTTGTTTTGTCATTCGTTCTGAGGCTCAAAATACAGCCAATAAGAACTAGATAAGGGTCTTGAAACTGTTCCATAAGCTCCACAAATTCACTTCTTGGCTGATTAGCTTCTTTTAATGCTTGGTTTTGTTCTTTCAACAATTCGTTTTGTTCTCTCAACAAAGCTATCTGTTGTTCTTCTCGTTCAACCTCTTTGTCGTGCCACTCTTGTTCTCTCATTTTTTCATAAACACTATTGGGCAATGGCGGATTGGTTGCCATATGAGGTGGCTTGTAATTGCTCCAATTCATAAATAATCACCTACGCTTTTCGTTTGTTGAAATGATATTGTTAAATTAACCTCACTTGGGGATTTTGATGGCTCTATATCAATAGCATTTACCACATGCATATTTCTAAATCTTCCCATTCCCCAAGTAATATCATCTGGAATTTTGCTTTTTATTGTTGGTATGTCTTTTAAGGAAATAATATCACAAAAGGTTTGATGATAAAATACTACATACTTTAATTTGTCTTTGTATTGGTATAAGTAATCAAGCACAGGGGCGTCCATTTGCAAATGATAAAAATCCACAAATTTGTTATCTTTCAATATTGTAATAGGTGAGCCGCTTTGTTCTATCAGAAAAATCCCAACATTTTTTGCTCCTGTGTACCTTTCAAGGCTTTCTATATGATGCTCGAAATTTTTCTTGAACGACTTTTCATAATACTCGTAGGAACACTCGGGGCAGTCCATTTCCATTTGATGAGTATAAAATTGATTGACTTCGTGAGATTGCATAAGCGTTTTGAGCATTTCTTCATTTGCTGATTCACATTCTTTTTTAAAAGAGGCGCTTGCCTCTGCCGATTTTGACCCTTTTTTCGTTTCCTTTGCAGATGTTACTTGAAAATGCTCTATAAATCCATTTTCAAAGATAAAATCGGGAAATTCGCTAAGATGTGAATTTGGCTTTGCTGTATGAAATATCTGCCGAATAATATCAATGTCCTTATTGGGGAGCAAAGAATTAAATTTATTTTCTTCAAGTTGCTTCCTTACAAAATCAATGCATTTTTGCTCTTGTTCGCCTCTTGCCATTATTCCTCAATCTCCGCAATAATTCTGTCAATCTCCTCGCGCAAGACTTGCTCTCTTGCAACGATTTCTTTGAGTTCAGCGTTGAGCTTAACAATATCCACAACCTCGCGTGTATCCTCTGCTTCTATATAGGTGCTAACCGAAAGATTGTACTCATTTTTTACAATTTCATCATAAGCAGCAAGGTGTGCATAGTGCGCCACATTTTCGCGGCTTATAAACTCATTTAAGATATTTTTGATGTTCTTATCTGTCAGCTTGTTATTATTCGTAACCTTTACGCACTCCTTGGATGCATCGATAAACAGAACACCGCTATCGGTCTTGGACTTCTTCAAAACCATAATGCAGGTAGCGATAGACGTTCCGTAGAAAAGGTTGTCGGGCAACTGAATAACACAATCAACGTAGTTGTTATCAATCAGATACTTTCTGATCTTCTGCTCCGCACCGCCACGATACATAATACCGGGGAAACACACGATTGCCGCAGTACCGCCCGTCGCAAGCCAAGAAAGCGAGTGCATAATAAAAGCAAAATCGGCCTTGGATTTCGGTGCAAGCACGCCCGCAGGAGCAAAACGGGGATCGTTTATCAACAGAGGATTTTCATCTCCTGCCCATTTTAACGCATAAGGAGGGTTAGAAACGATGACCTCAAACGGCTCGTCATCCCAATGCTGAGGGCTGATCAACGTATCCTCACAAGCTATATTGAATTTATCAAAATCAATATCGTGAAGGAACATATTGATACGGCAAAGGTTGTAGGTGGTAAGGTTGATTTCCTGTCCCCAAAATCCTTGACGGATATTCTCTTTGCCGAGGATCTTCGCCGCTTTGAGCAGAAGCGAACCCGAACCGCAAGCGGGGTCATATACCTTGTTTACCTCGGTCTTGCCAACAACGGCAAGGCGCGTCAAAAGCTCGGACACCTCTTGGGGTGTGAAGTATTCACCGCCACTCTTTCCCGCGTTGGATGCGTACATACCCATCAGATACTCGTAGGCATCACCAAAAGCGTCAATGGTATTATCTTTGTAATTGCCGAGCTTCATTTCACCGATGCCGTTCATCAGCTTCACGAGCTTGTCGTTACGCTTGGCAACGGTTGCGCCGAGCTTGTTGCTATTGATGTCAATATCGTCAAAGAGTCCCGCGAAATCGTCCTCACTCACGCTGCCTTTTGCGGATTCCTCAATGTGCTTGAACACTTTCTCCAAGGTTTCGTTGAGGTTCTCGTCACGCGCGGCTCTTGCTCTTACATTTACGAACAGTTCCGAAGGAAGAATAAAGAATCCCTTGGTATTTACAAGGTCAGCACGAGCCTGTTCCGCGTCCTCATCGGAAAGCTTTGCATAGTCAAAATCGGGATTGCCCGCCTCGGCTTCACCTGCGTTTATGTAGTTGGCGAGATTTTCGGAAATGTATCTGTAAAACATCATTCCGAGCACATAGGATTTGAAATCCCAGCCATCAACACTACCGCGTAGATCGTCAGCAATCTTCCATATAGTCTTGTGCAATTCTTCGCGTTCTTGTTCTTTTCTTATATCTGACATTTTAGGTCTCTCTTTCAAATAGTTTTAAGTTCACTTACTTTTATAAACGCTATTTACAATTCCTACTAAGCTTTTTACAGATATTACCAACGACTGCACTCGCTTAATATCTTCAGTTTTCATAGCTATCTACAGTTCTTTGAAGTGCCGCTAATGTTGAGTCGTTAAAATAACCATATTGGTTGTTGTTCATTGATTTTCTCCTAACACATTCAAATACTCAT
Source organism: Eubacteriales bacterium (assembly GCA_045536125.1). GTDB lineage: Bacteria > Bacillota > Clostridia > Oscillospirales > CAG-272 > UMGS1865. Next base: position 3,146 of record JAZSMX010000085.1, read on the forward strand.
CAAGTCTTTCATCTACATATTCCGCAATCAAATCTATCATCGCGTCTGCATCATTATCGCGGTAGAAGGCATCGAAAGCATCGTAGTAACGCTTGCGGTCTGTGAATTTTACGTTGATAGGCGGAAAACCATTGCGAATCAGTTCAAGATTGAGAATCAAACGTCCCGTTCTTCCATTCCCGTCGATAAAGGGATGAATGCCCTCAAATTCAAGGTGGAAGCGAGCAATGCGCTCAACAGTTGTCATTTCGTTCTTACGAGCCTCGTTTACAGCAATAAGCTCATTCATTTTAGGCTCAATCAAATACGGTTGAACGGGTTCGGTGTACGCCCCCATAATGCGTACCGGAATACGGCGATACTGTCCCTTGTCCTCGGGGCGGTTCATCAAAACAAGAGCGTGAATATTCTTGATAACGTATTCCGAAAGCTCTATCTCGTTCTTGGCAATTTCTTGAACGTAGAGGAAAGCATCGCGATGTCCTACGGCTTCAAGGTGGTCTTTGAGCGGCTTTTGGTCGATCGTCATTCCTTCAAGTGCCAATGCAGTTTCTTTCAACGTCAGTGTATTGCCCTCAATAGCATTAGAGTTATAGGTGAAGTCAATCATAAACTCCTGTGCAAGTCTTTCAACCTCACCGGATGTCAGAGGACGCCTTGTAGAAAGAAGACCACGTTTTTTTTCAATATCTAAGAGAAGTCCCGTTCTGCCTTTCCTTCCATCCATAGGCTTTGTGGCGGTAGCGGGAATCATATAAAGATTCCCTTTGCGAATTACACCGTCAATTTTTCCTTCGGCGCACAAAACACGAACTCGACGTGCGGAAATCCCCCATTTTTCAGCAGCCTTTGATACTTTAATATATTCCACCAGAGCATCCTCCCAAACCAAATATAACCTTACAAGGTATATTATATCACATTTTAGGAACAATATCAATGGATTTTTCATAGAATTTGAAAAAATATTATTCCCATTTTTTATTTTAAAAGGAACAATCAAGCGGCGAGATTGCTCCCGCCGCCGTGTGTTATTCGGTTCGTGTTTCAATCGCTATTTGCATACCAAGCTTGAACGCATATTCAAAGATGGCTGCCTTCGCCGAGGCTCATATATTCGCTCCGACAATCATGGAACTTTTCGAAGATTTCTTTCTGCTCGTCAATGAAGCTTTTCTCTAAGTCCTCGTGATGACGTGACATATCGCCGAGCAGTTCTTTATCACAACAAAAAGGACAATGTTATGATTCAAATATGCAACCGTCTGCCATATCGGAAAACCAAACCGTCTCTGAGGATGCTTCAGCATCGAACATATAACCGTTATCCACAGAATCAAAGCAATAGGTAAAGTGTCCGTCATCTGTTTTGAGTATCAATCGCCCATCAACCAATGTATAAGTGCCAATGCCGATGTAGCTGCTCTCTACCGAAAACTCCATTTGGAAGGTTCCGTTTTCGTACAGTGTAAAGCTTGGCTTCATAAGCTTTTCCGAATCTTTGAACACATAAACACGCGCATCCTTATGATCGAAAGAATTGAAGTATTCTTCTAACGACTTTAGATATTCAAAGCACAATCCACCCTCACAACGGTAGAAGAACGGATCATCACGGATCGTATCAGCACTGTTTACGATAAAGCGATCAATCGTTTTTCCATCAATGTCCTTAAAGGAAAGAGAAAACGCAAATCCATCAGAATCGAAGGATATATTGTCTCGCTTCATTTCGACGCACTGTATGTTTTCCACAATATATTTGATCTCATCAGAACCTTCGATCGTATAGCTTTTTCCTGTGCTTCCGTTAACTACCAAGATTGCGGAAACATCATCCGCATCAATGTTTTTTAAGAACGTTTTGGGAGAAAAATACCACACACATAAAAGAATAGCAACCATCAAAAAAAGAATGACAACACTGTATAGGATGTATTTCTTTTTCATTATGCTCCCCCCATTGCTTGTATGGCTTAACCTGCGCTCACCTTGGATCTGTAGGATTCGACCTCCCAATTGACGATAAAATCAATCAGCTCGGCAGTCATCGGAAGCACGCCGCCAAAGCTTTCGGCATACACGGCGATCTTGAGAGCATCCAACCACACAGCGGTTACGGTCTCTACGGATTTGACCGTATCCGACACCGCAAACATGCCCAATTCCTTGACGAACACTACCTTCGGATGATAGCCGTATTTTGCCACGTATGCGGCAAAGGCTTCCTTGAGTGCTTCTTCCGTAGCTGATTCAACAAAGAGCGGATGCGCCTTACAGTAAACGATATGATCGGGCGTAAAGGATTCCACCAGGTCTGCAAAGCTTGCAGCACTCTTGGCAAATTCCATCACAGCTTTATTGGCAGTGAACTTCACCGAGGCGGGACTTCCCTTCCCCCAAAGCATGCCAATCACAGAGCTGAGCTTCTCAACAAGATCCGCATCATACGCAACCTCGGTAAAATCGGGAACACGCTTGATCATTGCATCCAGCTTCTCCATGACGGACGCTACCACCGCATCCAGCTCCGCATCGCTGTCAGCGGCAAAGAAAATGCCGTGATTCTGCAAAAAGAGAACGTTTGCATCCTTACCGCAAGATGCCTTGTAAGCATCCAGCTTGTCCTTGCAAAGCATAGCAAGGATGTATCCGGGCTTGGTAGATTCCACCCACACAGTGTCTCCAAAGATCTCCTTCACAATGCTCTCACCGTTGACAGAACAGGTCAAGCCGTTCACCTTGGCAGGGTGAACGTGCAAAACGAATTTCTGCGGAAACAAATTGTGCAAAAGTGTTTCAACGGACGGACGCTTTGCTTCCTCACCCGATGCACGCGCGCTCATCAGGTCGGCAAGCACTGCCGCCTCTCGCTCCTCCTCATTCGAGGGATAGCATTTGACCAGCATTGTGGCAAGCTTTGTGCGCTCCATTTTGACAAAACCGCAGGGCTCTATGGTGGCAAGAGCCGTACCCGAGCCCTTGATGTAAAGATGGTTTTCGTCCTTGCAGGAGGTATTTCCTCCACCTGCAAGAACGTACTCGGAGCAACCACCGTACTTATGAGAAAATTGACAAAGAGTGTTCAGCATTTTGATTGATTCCTTTCAAAAAGATAACATCGGGTTGATTTTGCGCCCGCGGACAGAAGATTTTCTATTTTACATACCAAGGCTTTCCTTTTTTGCTACCTTCTCTCGCTTGCAGTCACATCTCCCCACGATAAAAACAAGTGTTTCTATACACGTATCATTCTAACATGTTTTTTTGTAGAAAACAAGTTTTTTTGCAAAACAAATTGGAAAATTTCGTTTTATATTTCCATAGAGGATCTTGAAGCACTCATGGACGATTCAAGTGAGTTTGCACTAATATTTTAAAACACCCCTTGAAAAGCTATGAAAACTGTGTTATAATCATCATAACAAATAAAGGACGGTGGTTCTATGGCTCTTCACGAATCGGGGCAAATGTATTTAGAGGCAATCTACATTCTGTTACAAAAAAGAACAAAAATACGCGCCATCGACATCGGTGCGTATCTCGGATATTCCAAGCCTTCCGTCAGTCGCGCTTTGGGCATCTTGAGAAAAGGCGATTTTATTTCGGTGGATCCCGAAGGATATATTACCTTAAACGAATCGGGAAAGCAATTGAGCGAACAACTGTATGAGAGACACACCGTGCTTACAAAAATGCTCATGGCACTCGGTGTGGATGAAGAAACGGCAACCGAGGATGCTTGCCGAATCGAACACGTGATCAGCGACAAATCCTTTGCCGCGGTCAAAAAGCATTATTTGAATTATAACTCCGAAAATTCCAACAAACAACAGTGAGCATAAATAAGAGGGGGTGAGCCAAATGCGAAAACGCATTTGTTACTCATCCCCGTCGTTTTTGCTTTGCTCCTCTCCGCCGCATTTTTCGCCCATTGATTGATGATATTTTGAGCTTTTTCAAGCGAAAACTGCAAATTCCGCGGCGCGCAAAAGCCGAGCGTCCGCTTTTGCGAGCGGGGGCTGAGTCAAGTGACACTGCCGCTTTCACTCACTTCAAAAAATTGTGTAACAGCTTTTCGTAAAGCTTGCTTTGATAGGGCTGATAGCGCATCGGCATATCCAACCACGTTTTTTTGTCCACGATGGATTTTTCATGCGAAAAAGCATCAAAGCCAGCCTTCCCGTGGTAAGCACCCATACCGCTCTCTCCAACACCGCCAAATCCCATATTGCTCGTCGCAAGGTGTATGATGACGTCGTTGATACATCCTCCGCCGTAGGAAAGCTCGCACGTTACACGCGTGGCGTGCTTTTTTTCTCCTGTAAAAAGATACAGTGCCAAGGGCTTAGCCTTTTCCTTCAAGGAATCCACAACGGCATCAAACTCATCGAACGTCAAAATCGGCATGATCGGCCCGAAGATTTCCTCGCCCATCACTGCATCCTCAAAACTCACGTTATCCATGACAGTCGGTTCAATCCGACAGTATTCCCTGTCACATCTCCCACCAAAGACAACCTTTTCCTGATCGATGAGTCCACAAAGGCGGGCAAAATGCTTTTCATTGATGATCTTGCCGTAATCCTTATTCGCGAGCGGTTCTTCCCCATACTGCTTTTTGATTTCGGAAATAACCGCCTTTACAAAATCATCCTTGACCGAGCGTTCACACAAAATATAGTCGGGAGCTACGCAGGTCTGACCGCAGTTGAGATATTTTCCAAACACGATCCGTCTTGCGGCAAGGCCAACATTTGCGCTCGCATCCACAATGCAAGGGCTCTTTCCGCCAAGCTCCAGCACAGTGGGAGTCAGATGCTCCGCGGCATGGCGAAGCACCTCTTTGCCCACAGCTTGACTTCCCGTAAAGAAGATAAAATCGAATTTCTGATCAAGAAGTGCTGCGTTTTCTGCTCTTCCCCCACGAACTACAGCAACATACGCCTCGTCAAAGCATTCCTTGATGATTTTTTCAACGATCTTGCTTGTCGCAGGTGAATATGCACTCGGCTTCACAATTGCTGTATTACCCGCAGCAATCGCATCGGCAAGAGGATCAAGTGTCAAAAGACAAGGATAGTTCCAAGGGCTCATGATCAGCACGTTCCCGTAAGGGATGGGTTGACGGTAGCTGTGCGAAGGAAATTGTGAAAGAGGCGTGGGAACGCGTTTCCTCTTTGAAAAACGCTTCGCATGCTTGATCATATAAGAAATCTCCGTCAGCACAAGTCCGCTCTCACACATAAAGCCCTCGTACCGGCTCTTTCCGAGATCCGCTCTCAATGCTTCGTTGATCTCTTTTTGATATTTTTGAACAGCCGCATAGAGCTTTTTCAATTGCTCTATGCGGAATTTTACGGGAATCGTCACACCGCTTCTGTAATACACGCGCTGTTTTTCAAGCAAGCTTTGTATTTCCTGATTTGTCATACTTCCTCTCCCAATAAAGTTCAAGCCTTTTCGAAGCCTACCAGCACACCGCCCTTTTCCGCATAAAAGCTGCACAGACCTCTGAATTTATGAATTTCGATCGACACATTTTTGAATCGAGCAAGGATCAACTCCTTCAGCTCCAAGGCGGCAGATTCGTTTTGACAGTGTCCGATGCTGATTTTCCCCGCACGAAAGCCTTCCTTCCCAAGCTCTTCCGTAAGCACCTCCAAAGAACGGTGTTCCCCCCTGCACTTGTGCATCGGTTCAAGCGTTCCTTTTTCACCGGCTTTTCCGACAATGCAGATTCCGGCAATCCCGACAAGCTTTGCAACGATGGGAGAAACTCTTCCGTTATTAGCGAAGGTCTTCAAGGATTTGAGCATAAATATCAATCCTGTTTTCTTCAGATACTCCGTGATTCTGTCACAGATCTCTTCATAAGGAACACCGTTTTCGATATCCTCTTCAAGCTTTTCAATCACTAAAGTGATTTCCGGACCTGCGGAAAGCGTATCGATCACGAAAACACGTCTTCCCTCATGCTCCACTTCATAAATCTGCTTGGCAGCACAAGCGGAATTATAGCTTCCCGAAAGTCCGCTTGTAATGGTCACGCAGAACACGTCGTCGGCGTCTCCGAAGGCTTCGATCCAATCGTTGGTATTGGGGCAAGAGGATTTTGATTTCCCTTTATAGTGGTCCAAAAATCCAACCATTTCGCCTACGTCAAGCGTCTCATCGTCAACAAATTCTCTTTCCGCGGTCATAATTTTCATCGGTGCGGTAGCAAACGCAACGTTCCTCAATCCAAACAAGTCACAGGATGTGTCCGCCACAATTTTAATTTTTCTCATTCCATTCCCCCTATCGTTTTGTAAAAAATATATTCTGTCATCGGCTTCGGTCCTCTCCCGCCGCCGATCTCTCACTCTTTCTGTTCACGCGCCGGTGTTCAATAAGCCGTAAGGCAATCTTCCCGGATCTCAATCTCTACTTCCTTTTCTGTACCGCTCCTTAAAACCGTGAAGGTCACAGTATCCCCTGCACGCACGTCCAGCATCATATCAATGACGTGGTGCTGACGTGTGATCCTTGCGGTCTGACCGTTGATGCTGACGCTTACAAATACGTCACCCGTCTGCAAGAGTCCCTCCACCAACGAATCCTCGACAACCTCGTACACAGATACCGTCTCCTCGATGTGAACCGCCCCTGTTTGAGCGCTGTAGACCGCCTTGGAATCCGAAGTGGTAACAGTAATTCCGAGAATCGCCCTCTGTACTCGTTCTTCCGACGTTCCATAGCAATAATCGATGATATTATCCGCAATGGAAACGGCAACGTTCGACGGGATGGCATAGCCGATATTCTCAACGCCCTCATCAATGATCTTTGCATTGACAATGCCGATCAGATTCCCTTCATGGTCATAAAGACCGCCGCCGCTGTTTCCCGAATTAACCGCGGTGTCGATCCGCATCACACGGAAGGAAACGTTCGTGATTCCGTCAGCCGCCGTCATTTTGATATACTCGGAATCCACGCTGACCACACCAAAGGAAGCGGAAATCCCATACCCCTTGGCATTTCCGATGGCAATTGCGCTGTCTCCGACGACAACCGCATCGGAATCGGCAACGTCAATTTCACAGGCATCGGATTTTTTTATTTCGTCACTGTTATCTATATGAAGAACGGCAATGTCATAGTAGAGAGAGCCACCAACGTAGGTTGCCTTCATTGCCCGCTCCTTCACCTCCGATCCGTAAAGATAAACGCTGATCTCCTCACTGATGCCGTTTGAAAGTCGGCTGGCAGCATCATACACAACGTGATAATTCGTGATAATAAACGCGTCTCCCGCCGCGCGATCCAATTGATAGATCACGCCTGAACCTGCGGAGGAATATTCGTACGTGCTCGCATTTCCCGATCCCGGGAACAGTCCCGACGACTGTATGTTCTTCGTGAACTTACATACGATGCTGACAGCACTTCGCAGTCCCTTGGCACTTGCCGCAGGAATGCTGCTTCCGTCACTCGTGATCAAGAGAGAGCCGTCGGCTCCGTCCGTACCGCTCGCACCGTTCTTTCCGTCGGCTCCGTCCGCACCGTCCGCACCGGCGACACCGTCTTTTCCGTCTGCACCGTCCGCACCGCGCTCACCTTTTTCTCCGTCTTTTCCCGTTACAACACCTAAATTTTGCTCCGTTCCGTCCCCATAGATCAGAATCAGTTCTCCGCTGTCATTGATCTGTGCCTTTACAACGGCGCCGCCATTCTCTTCGCAGGAAGGTAAAACCAAAAGGGTGCCCAACAGCATACACACAGCGCATATCAAAGCGCATATTTTATTTTTCATGAAATTCTCCTTGTATTAAAATCGCAATCAATAAGCACACCAAATCTCTCTTTGCATTATACTTGTCTTATATTTTATCACCTTACAGTTTCCATATCAATCAAAAGTTGTAAATTTTAACTCCTAAAGATTGCAAAATCAAAAAAAATATGCTACAATATCCGCGAAAGTTCAAAACGGCACACCACATTATAAAGGAGGACAACGAATTGTGAAAACAGAAAAAAACATTCTGATCGCTTTCATTTTAAATCTTGTATTTTCTTTATTTGAATTTTTCGGAGGCATTTTCACGGGAAGTGTCGCAATCGTCTCGGATGCCGTACACGATCTCGGAGATGCCACCAGTATCGGAATCTCCTACTTTCTCGAAAAGAAAAGTCATCGCCGCCCCGACGAAACCCATACCTACGGATATGCCAGATACTCGGTGATCGGAGGTGTAATCACAACCTTAATCCTATTGTTCGGCTCTGTTCTGGTCATTTTCAACGCGGTAGACAAAATTCTTCACCCCACGCTCATCAACTATGACGGGATGATCATTTTCGCCCTGATCGGCGCTATTGTGAATTTTGCAGCAGCATTCCTCACGCGCGACGGTGACTCCATTAATCAAAAAGCAGTCAATCTCCATATGCTGGAGGACGTACTCGGTTGGATTGTGGTTCTGATCGGCGCCATCGTCATGCGCTTTACCGATTTTGCACTCATTGACCCCTTAATGTCGATTGGCGTTGCTCTCTTCATTCTTGTCAACGCGATTCGGAATCTTGGGGAGGTACTCAATCTCTTTTTGGAAAAGACACCGCATGGCATCTCGGTCGAAGCGCTTCGTCACCATGTGGAAGAGATTGACGGAGTGTTGGGGGTTCACCACATTCACGTCTGGAGCATGGACGGACAAAGCAACTACGCCACCATGCACGTGGTAACGAATGAAAATGCCGAAACGATCAAGCATTTGATCAAGGGAGAGCTCCGCGAACATGGCATTGCGCACACGACGCTTGAGCTTGAGCTTGAGGGAGAGCACTGCGACGAAACGCACTGTCACGTGGAGGAAACACACACAAGCGGTCATCATCACCATCATCACTCTCATCATGAACATCACGGGCATCATGATCATCATTGAATGAAAAGGGGGTGTCTCAAATGCACGGATGCATTTGAGACACCCCCGAGGCTTTTGCTTTGCGGCTTCGCGCCGCAATTTTCGCCCTTTATTCCGATTGATTTGTAAGATTTGAAAGCGAAAACCGCAAATTTCCCGACACAAAAAAAGCTGACCGTCGGCTTTTTTGCGCGAGGGGCTGTCTCAAGTTGCAAGCTTGAGACAGCCCCTTTCATTTTTTAAGCGCTGAACGTTCCCGCTTTTGGTTTCACAACGCATCACGTTTCTAAAATCATAGCAACGATTTTCTCTGCCGTCCATTCAATCTGACGTTCGTTTGAAACGGTAGGAGTACCGTCTCCGTCCTGCCTACCGTACGTTCCAAAATAAGCGTGACACCCTCCCTGCAGAACAGCCTCACAAAAATCCGCAGGCAAATTTGTCTTTTCAGCTTCATATTTTTCAAGGCTCAATACCCGATCCTCGCTTCCGTAGAGTGAGAGTACACGCAGATCATATTCCGACAGATCGGACGTAGAATACGATCCCAGCAAAATCAACCCTCGGAATTCGTCAGCATGCTCAGACAGATAAGTCGCTGCCATCGAGCCTCCGAGCGAGTGCCCTCCAATATACCAATTCTCAATTTCGGGATACTGCTCCCGAATACCGTCTGCCGCATGGATATCAAATACCGCCAGATGGAACGGCATTTTAGGAAGCACGCACAAAATCCCCTCAGCCGCCAATGCTTGCATAAGGGGCTCATAAGCGGTATGCTCCACCTTTCCGCCGGGATAAAAGATAAAGCCGGCGCGTATATTTTCGGGAACGAAAAACAGTGTTCCGTCCTCCGCTGTCACACGCTCTGCTTCAAAGTTTTCGCAAAGCGTCTCAATCGCCCGCATATCCGCACGGTAATAATCACCGAGATAGATTGCAATTCCGCCGACCAAAACGACAAGAACCAACGCGATTGACAATAAGCATATCCAACGTTTCTTATGACTTGAAAACATGGATTCACCTCCAAAAATTCTATATCCATTATAGCACCGTCAACTGCGAAAATCAAGACTCGAAAAAGAAATTCACCTTATTATTCCTTCAACGTCTTGATTTTTCAAAAGAATTGTGCTATACTGTACTCACAAAAGAATTACGCAGTTCATTAAGGAGATTTTTCTTCTTGTTGTCGGAGCTTTCTAAGGACAGCTTCGGGGGTAAGGAAATCACGGTGAGAATCCGTAGCAACAGCCATTACCGTATCTTCCCATTCGGGATCAAGTCGGAATGCTTATCGTTCTGCGCCTGTAAAGGTCTCTTGGGCAACGTGGGGAGACTGTGGCAACCGCACAAGGAAAATCTCTTTGTGCTCTTTTCGGCATGGCAGGATGTCGAAGACGTGCTGACAGTACCCTTACGGAAGGGTACTTTTATTTTTTCTTTTTGTAACATCAAATACAGAAAGGACAATCGTTATGAAAACCATCATTACAAAATCACTCTCGCTCATGCTCGCCATTCTCTTTCTTCTCTCGCTTGCCGCTTGCAACAGTGTCAACAAAGAGGGACTTTGGGAGGATGCTGACCATCTCTCCGACAAAACCTTCGGAAAGGGCGAAAAAACAGTAACCGTTGAAGTCACCGCAGAGGAACAGACCGTGACCTTCACCATCCACACGGACAAGGAAACCGTAGGAGAAGCTTTACTTGAGCACGACCTTATCGACGGAGATCAAGGACCTTACGGTCTTTATATCAAAAAAGTCAACGGAATGACCGCGGATTTCGATGCAGATCAAACCTACTGGGCATTTTACGAAAACGATGCTTACGCAACAAGCGGAGTAGACACCACCAAAATCAACGAAGAGGTCGTTTACCGTCTTGTACATACAAAGTAAATGAGCAATACACGTCAGATACGCTCCCAAAGAATTCGGGAATACGTGGTTTTTGCGATGCTCGGCGCGATCATGTTCACGTCAAAGATCATCATGGAGGTTCTTCCCAACATTCACCTGCTCGGAATGCTGACAATGACCTACACGGTCGTTTTTCGTGCGCGTGCCCTCATCCCAATCTATATCTACGTACTTGTAAACGGAATCTATGCCGGCTTTTCCCTTTGGTGGATTCCCTATCTCTATATTTGGACCATCCTTTGGGGAATCACGATGCTATTGCCAAAGAATATGCCCAAAAAGATCGCCTGTGTAGTCTACAGTGCAGTATGTGCGCTTCACGGAATTCTGTTCGGTCTTCTTTATGCGCCAGCGCAAGCTCTTATGTTCGGTCTCAATGCAGAGCAAACGCTTCTTTGGGTACTCTCAGGGCTTCCGTTTGATCTTTTGCACGGTATCGGCAACCTTTTTGTAGGAATGCTCATTTTCCCGATGTCGCTGCTTCTGAAAAAGCTGATGGGCTACAAAACTTAACTTCTTGTGCAGAAGGGGCTGTCACATTTGACGAGAACGAAAAAGCCCGTGGAGAAAAGAAAAAAGTCCCGTTTTCCGGTAAAATCAGAAAATGAGACAGGAATCGGTTGAATTTCTTCGAAATTCTCCAAAATATTACGGGCTTTTTCTACC
>JAZSMX010000126.1:0-9007 GCA_045536125.1 Eubacteriales bacterium
ATTTGAGACACCCCCTTTTTGATCACAGCACAGACATTACCAGCACCGCAACAATGATCACAGGCAGAACGAACTGCATGTAGGGCTTGATCCAGCGCGGGAAGCGCGGACCTTTTTCACCGGTGTTCACCTCGGCAAAATAGTTGTCCCAGCCCCAACCCCAACGGGTGGTGCAGAAGAGAACGTACACAAGGCTTCCCAGCGGGAGGAGCAGATTGGAAACGGTAAAGTCCTCAAGATCCATAAAGCTCTTATCAAAGAGACGGATCTCGGAGAAGAAGCTCTCGCTGAACACCGCGGGGAGTGCCAAAACGGTCAAGAGGGCAATGTTGATCATGCAAACCTTGAAGCGGGAGAGCTTGGTCGTCTCCAACCAGAAGGAAATGATGTTTTCGAACACGGCAATCACCGTGGAGAATGCCGCAAAGATCATAAAGAGGAAGAAGAGTGTTCCGACAATGCGTCCTGCCGGCATGGCGTTAAATACCGAGGACAGCGTGGTAAAGAGGAAGCCCGCTCCCACCGTTCCCGCATCGGCAGTCACACCGCCATTGTAGGTGAAGCACGCAGGGAAGACGATCAACCCCGCCATCAGAGCCACGGAGGTATCCAGCGAAATAATGGTTACCGCTTCCCCGAGCAAGCGCCGCTCCTTCCCAATATAGCTACCGAAGATAGCGATCGAGCCGATGCCGATGCTCAAGGTGAAGAACGCCTGTCCCATCGCCGCGGAAATGACCGTCCAGATTCCCGCGTCCCCGATGCTTTGCACGGAGGGGATCAGATAAAACTTCAAGCCCTCGGCGGCATTGGAAAGCGTCAGACAGTAAATGACCAGTCCGATCATGAGCAAGAAGAGCGCCACCATCATCACCTTGGTGACCTTCTCCACGCCCTTTTGAAGACCGATGGAGCAAATGAGGAAACAGACGGCAATCACACCGACCGTCACGAAGAGAGAAAGCCACGGGTCGGTGATCATTCCGTCAAACTCGCCTGTCAGCTCTTCAATCCCCGACGACTGCATGATGGATCCCGAAAGGTACTTCCAGAAATAGATGACCATCCAGCCGGCGATCAAGGTATAAAACATCATCAGAAGGTAGTTGCCCGCAACCCCTACGTATTTCATCAGATGCCACCGCTGCCCCTTCTTCTCCAAAGCGTCAAAGGAGGTCGCGATGCTTCTCTGACTGGCGCGTCCGACCGCCAGCTCGGCAGTCATGGCGGGAAGTCCCAAAAGGATCAGAAAGCCGATATAGATCAAAACAAAGAGAGCACCGCCATAGCTTCCCGTGATGATGGGAAAGCGATAGACGGTGCCAAGTCCGATGGCGCATCCCGCGGAGAGAAGGAGAAAGCCCAACCGCGAGGAGAGACGTTCACGATTCATAGTGTCACACTCCAATTTCAGTTTTTTCTTATTGTATCACAAAAAATCGGCTTTTACAAGAGAAAAGCCGATTTTTGCCGAAATGAGTTCTTTTTATTTGCCAAGCAGCTTTTTTCCGATTGCCTTGATAAAGGGCAAAACGTGATCGAAAACCTCGTCCTCGGTTTCCGCTCCGGGCATATCCGACCAAAGGCAATAGCCTCCTCCAAGCACGCCCTCGTGGGGAGCTTTGGGATTGTTTTCGGGAAGCTCCTGATCAAACACATACGCATCCCATTCTCTTTCCACTTGCTCCGCGGGAACCCCGAAATAGGAGCCCATGCCAACCACGTAGTAGGTATAATAGCTGATAAAATTGAGAACCTTGTGCCCTTTGTCAAGATAAAAGCCCACGGTGTTTTTTCCGCCGTTGGCGTTCTTCGACCAGTATTGGATCTCCAGGGAAGGATCGATCTGTGTCACGCCCGTATATCCCGTATCAAAGTCGCGGTATACGTCGTCGTTCCACATACGGATGGACTCGTATCCCATCGCGCGCAAAAGCTCGCAGATCTCGTTGACGTACAAAACGAACAGGTCGTAAGCAACGGCGTTTTCGTTCCCCGTGCGCGCCTTTGCGCACGCATCCCAATGGTCTAAATTCTGCCATTTGGAGAGAGATTCGTCGATCGTTTCGCCAAAGCCCAAAAGCTCGTCCCCGCCGATATCAAACTTGGTGCATCCAAGCGAGCGGAAAAACAGTCCGTATTCTCTGTAAAGGCTTTTGGCAAAGTTCACCCCCTCCTCGTTGGAAAGGTCGATGCCGCGCGAATAGTTCAACTGCTCCACCTCGTTCTTTTTACTGGAGCCGTGTACCAGCTCTACCCTGCCGTTTTTGTGAAAATAGTTGGAAATATTGTGTCCCGTTTGCGCGTTGTATTTCTTTACGGCATAGTTCATGTGCCCGGGAGAATCGAAGGAAGGAACGACCTCCAAGCCGTTCGACTGTGCAAACCGAACGAGGTCCGCCATCACCTCTTGGGTGTAATATTTTCCGTCGTCCTCGGCGCATCCCTTGGCACAACCGTACACGCAAAGAGTGGAATCTCCCCCTGCCAGGAACGGATATTGCTTTGACTCCAGACGGTGTCCGATATCCTCCGCGAAATGAAGATAAAAGGTGTTAAACCCCTCAGCCTTGACCGTCAGCATCAGTTTTTTGATCCATTCCGGCGTATAATATTTGCGTCCGCAATCCAAAAAGAAGATGCGCTCGCGTACTTGTTGTTTTGATTGACTCATATCTTTTTCTCTTTCCAAATTTTTCAGTCCCAGATTCCTCTCGGGAAATGCACTTTGTCGCGATTCTTCACCGTGCCGTCGCGGCGCAGCACTTCGATCTCCTCCTCAAGAATCTCGGTCTGCAGCTTGATCTTCCACTCCAGTGCCTCGCGGTGACACATGTAGTCCATGCTGGGTTCATACCCCAACCGCGAATCGAAGTCCACCAAGGGAATCGTCGCCTTCGCATTTTCGATCTCCGCGCGGAAGATGTCGGCAATCTCGTCCAAAACACCGTTAAAATCAACGTTTCCGTCGGTAAGCAGCGCGTATTTGCGGAAATAGGCCTCCTTCACGTGATGCGTGGTCAGCACCGCACGTCCCATGAACTCGGCAATGCCCGCAATGCGCTGTGCCTCCTCTCGCTTTCCTTCGGGAAGGCTTGCAAGCAGCTCTTGCAGACGGTGTGCACCGTCAATCAGCTTCCTTGCGGCATCCTTGTAAAGACGGGATTCCCCTTGGCAGGTTTCGTACATGCCCTTGCGGTGGAAGGGATAGGTGTAGTTCGGGAAGCAGATCCGATTTCCTCCGTGCATCGCATGCTTTCCAAAGGGGATCACAAGATCCTTGTGGCTGTAAAGCACGATCGGATAGGATGGACCGATTCGCATCGGACCGTACTGATCCTCGTTCGTCGTGATCAGATTCCCGATCGCGTCACCGAAATCACGGAACACCTGCTTCACGCTCTCCAAATGCTCCCGTCCCCAGTCACGCATGAGGATGCGTTCGACAATCTTCTCCCCGTCGGGTGCCTGCTCGGTAAACATCGCCTTTGCGATCTCGGAAATAAAGGAGGGATATACACCGTAGTGGTGGCATTCCATCAGCCCCACAAGCCCGTATTTTTCATGCGCCTCATTGACTGCCCGATAGCGCTTGAGCCACTGATAGGGAGCGGGCTCGTAAGGAACGGTTCCCACGTCCCAGGTAAGGCCTGCGGTGTTCGTCATGGAGTAAAGCGGAATAGAGCGTCTTCCCGCCACCTCGGCTTCGCTCTTGAAGTAGTCTCCCGCCTCCGCAATAAAGAGCGTGTAGTCGGTCGCTTGACCGCGCACCCCCTCTCTCTCGGTGTCCTGAAACATTTCAAAGGTCGCCTGCAGGGAGATATCGGTGGGAAGATGCTCGATCAGCTCCAGACGAAGCTCCCGCGGCTTGTTTCCCCAGTTGTAGGTCCAGAAGACAATGTCCGCGTCGGGAGAGACGCGACGGATCACCTTTTTGACAAGTCCCAACCATTCGGGATAATCGCGGCAGGGGAACCAGCCCGGTCTCGGGGGACGCGGTGTGCCGGGGGGATACGCCTTGGCGTTCGCTTCCCTTCCGACCAGTCCCGTGGTGCGCTCGTCCTTGCTTGGAAATTCTACGCTCTCGCCGACCAAGGTCACGCCCTTGAGTCCGGGGCAGCGACGGAAAAGGTCGCCGTAAAGGTTGTCGTAATATTCCTCCGCGTCCTCATCGTCGGGGTGCTTTTCGCTCACCATATAGCTGTAAGCGTAGGTATCCAATCCATACATGGCGGCGCGACGGATGATGTCGTTAAAATCGGTATGTCCGTAGCTGGTTTCGTCCTTGGCGCGCGTAAACAGCAGAATCGCGGTAAAGCCTTGGTGCGCCAGGGCGGAAAGATGCCCATCGGGGAACAAATCCAGAGAAAAGCCCGAATGTACCATCCGCGTACGGTATCTCGGCACTCGCTCCTCGCGCCCCACGGTCACAAAGGGCGCTTCCTCCAGGTTCATCAGATCCTCCAAAAGGTAGCTTGCCTGCGCCGCGGCGCGCTCGGTCTGTCCCACAAGACGAATTCCGTTTTTCTCCACGACCACCGCATAAGCATTTTCCTTCAAGGCAGGATCAATCTCGTAAAGGATGTAGTTGGAATCGGGGCACACCGTGTCAGTCTGAATCGAAACGTTCATGGAAACAAAGAAATAGTCCTCCAGGTCGCGCGCAACGCGCACAAGGAAATCGCTCTCCTTCCGAAGCACGACCGTCCAATCCGATGTGACCTCGATCTGCCTCTCTCCGATCGGCTTTTCGATGCGGCGGTTCTTTTTGTGAACCTCTTGCATCCTTTTTCGGAATTCATACTGTATTTCAGCCATCATAATTCTCCTGATTCTTTTGAAAATTCTCTCTGCTGACAGCGTTAAGGAAGAGTACCTTCCCTTCACCGCTCAAGCCGTCAAGGGAAGATACTCTGTGAATCTTAAAGCTTCAATAAGCGCATGGCATTTTCATGCGTGATTTTGTTGTAGGCAGATGCGCTGATCACACCGTCGCGCTTCCAGCGCGCCAGCGTTTCGATCAGAGGCACGGGCATTCCCGGGAAGCAGAGATCCGTTCCGAAATACATCCGATCCTCAAACTCGCGGATGAACTCCGCCGTGTAGTGCTCGTCTCTGGTCAGGGCATTGTATGCCGTTCCGTCGGACAGATCGCAGTGAAGATTGGGATAGCGACGCAAAAGCTTCGGAACTACCCCCTCCTCGCGGATGGGAAGCCCCAGATTGGCAAGACCGTCCACCTGTCCGCTGCCTCCGAATCGGAAGGGAACGCCTCTTTCTCCGGGCGTTTCCAGCTTCGCGATCTCCGACCAGAAAATAGGACCGTGACCGAAGATGATCAGATTGGGGAAGCGACGCAGAGAAAGCTCCAATTGCGGAAGCCCTATGTCATCGTAAAGTCCGAAATCTCCGTCAACCTGATCCGATCCGTCGGTCGTAACCGAAAAGCCCACCTTTTCCGCCGCACGGAAAAGATTTTGTACCTTGGGATCGTCCGTACGCATGTTGGGCATGATCTCGCCCACTCCCAAAAATCCCAATTCCTTGTAGTAGGAGAGAACCTCCTCCAGGGGCGCGTGCGAATCGTTGGTCATCGCGCGGGGATCCAGATTGCAGAAGGGCAAGAGCCGATCGGGGTATTTCCGAGACATTTCCAAAATATCCATCGGATCCTGGGGGATGTAAATTTCGGGACTGACGATCGGCATGATGACCGTTTTATCGATTCCCAGACGCTCCTGCTCTCGCAAAAGCTCCTCACAGGTGCAAAACGGAACGACGGGCGGCTTATATCTGTATGCGTGTGCATGAATATCGATGAGCATCACAATTCTCCTCCCATGGGAATGAAAAATTCGTATTTTTACGTACCGTCAAAATCAACGTTCAAGGATTACTTGATCGCTCCGTCAAGATATTCCAGGGAGAGCTTTGCCATGGTCTCGCCCAGCTCCGCGTTTGCCTCGGCAGAGCTCTTGGTGAACCAATGCTCACGGTCGTAAAGTCTTGAAAGATCCACCGTATCGGGATAGAGAGCCATGAGAAGAGAGCACTCGTACTTGCCCGCGTGATCGTAGCCCGTCGCGTTCTGCACGGCGGTGCTCATCGTGGGAATGACCTTAATCCAGGAGAAGGGATTGTTCGCCCCCTCCAGCTCCTCATAATAGTTGGCATAGCTCTCGCTTCCCCACCAGCCCTCACCGAGCGTCTCCTCCAGATACTCCATCGTCGCTCTCTTTGCCGCCATGCGGTAGGAAAGCGTCATGGGCATCTCGGACTCCTGCTCAAACTGATGGTGAATGACCACGTAAATGTTGCGGAATCCCGCGCACAAAAGGCTCTTGAAGACGTAGTAAACATAGTCCTCAAAGGCTCTTTCGGGGACGTGCACCGTGCCGCTCTTGCGATCCCCCACCGCATAGGAGGCGGGGCTGTAGTGGATCGAGGGAGCGAGCATCAGCTCCTTGGTTTCTCCCAGTCTCTTGATCAGTCCCTCGGCAATGAGCGTGTCACAGCCGTAAGCACACTGCGGGCCGTGGTACTCCACCGTACCGCCGACGATCACAAGCGGAAGATTGTTTTTCTGAACGTATTCCACCTCGCGCGGAAAGCTTCTTTCCAAAAGAAACATGTTTCTCGCCTCCTCAGAACTCAAGCTCGATGATGCCCTTCTTGAGGTAATCCGTGTAGGACTCGCAGCCGTCCTTCTTCACGGCAATTCCCTTCTCCCAGCGGCATCCGAAGGTAGGACCGGAAATAAAGGTATCGACCTGGAAGGTCATGTTCTCCTCCAGGAGATAATCGGTGCTGGTCTCCATCCAGGGAGCCTCCACCTCGATCATGCCCGTGCCGTGGCAGGGACCGTATACGTAGTTGTCCTTGTATCCTGCGTCGCAGTACTTCTGATAGAAGCCCTTGGCAACGTCGCTTGCCATCACGCCTGCCTTGAGTTGCGCCTCGGTCCACTCGTGCATCTTGAGACAGAACTCAACGAGGTCGCGTCTCTCACCTTCCAATTTGCCCATGACAACGGGAAGTCCGATGGAGGGAGAATAGCCGTCGATCTTCGCGGAGAGGTTGAGCTGAACGATGTCGCCCTTCTTGATCTCGCGGTAGCAGGAGCGGCTGATTGCGTGTCTCGTGCTCTCCTCGGAGAAGACGTACATGGGAAGTCCCTCGTACTCTGCGCCGTTCTCGTAGATCACTCTCTGTGCCACACCGACCATCTGCAATTCGTTCACACCGGGACGGAGATTGCGGATCACCTCGTCGGTGGCAAGCTCAATGATGCGGAAGCCCTCGCGAATGCAGGCAAGCTCGTTTTCGCTCTTGATCTGACGGAGCGTCACCATGATGTCGTTGCACTTGACGATCTCTGCCTTGGGATAGGAATCCTTGAGTCCCTCGTAGATGGGAAGGGTGCACTCTACGTAGCTTCCAAGACCGATCTTGAGGCACTCACCGGTAATGCCCAGCGCGTGGAAGACGTCACGGAAGGTGTCAGCCTTCAATTCGGGGTAAGAGGGATCTGCGGATTCGCGGAACTCGCGAAGCACGAAGACGCGGTCGATCTTCGAACGGTCCTTGCCGAAGACAGCGGACTCGGGACCGACGAGAAGTGCCGCCTCTCCCGACGCGCTGATGACCACACCCGCTCTTTCAAACAGCGGCCAGAAGCCCGAAAAATATCTTGCGTTTGCGTAGTCGCTCTCGGTGGAGCAAACCAGCATTGCGTCCAGTCCGCGTGCGCGCACCAGTGTCGCCGCTCTCTGAATTCTTTCTTGATACTCGTAATCCGGAATACAAACTCTGCTCATTTTTTGTTTCTCCTTTTTTAACGTTTGTTCGGGTACGCGGACGGATGCTTCCCCATCCCCTCCCCGACTGTCTTCATTTTACTATAGATTCCGCCCTCTGTCTTTAGAAAATCGTAAACTGTTTTTGCACAATCGTAAATAAATTGAACAATTGCTTGACAAAAGAACCAAGAGCGTGTATAATAAAATCATGGAATTTGTGTTAAAAGAACTGAAAAACGCGATCACGGTCAAACGGATCGCCAACGTCCACTTTTTTGAATTCGAACCGGATTTTTACACGGAAAACGACCGCCATCCATTTTGTGAATTGGTCTTTGTAAGTCGCGGAGAATTGGAGGTGCGCTCCGAGGACTACAACGGAAGGCTGTCGAAGAACGAAATGATCCTGCACCGCGCGGGCGAGGAGCATTCGCTTCTCTGCCTTGGCGACAATTCGCCCACGGTCATCGTCCTGGGCTTTGAATCGGACGCCGCGGAGCTGATACCCTTCTCCCAAGCCCCCGTCGCACTCGGGGAGGATGCCGTGCGCCTTCTGGCGGAAACCGTCAAATATGCCCGTCAGGTCTTCCATCCCCCCTATGACACCCCCACCTTCAATATGAAAAAAAGGAAGGACGCGCCCTTTGGGGCTGAGCAATGTCTGCGCCTGTTTTTGGAGCAACTTCTCATTCTGCTCGTCAGAGACTACCGTCCGCTCCTGACGCACGAAAGCGCGCGCGCAAGGCGCAGATCCGAGGGCATCCGCGAGATCGTATCCTACGTGGATGCCAATTTTTTAGAGCGCATCACCATCGCGGAGCTTGCCTTCCTCTTCGGCACCAACCGCGCCACCCTTTGCAGGGATTTCAAGCGCGAAACGGGAAAAACACTCCTTTCCTACATCGATGAAAAGAAGCTCGCCCTTGCCAAGGCGCGCATTCTTGAGAGTGACGAGACCTTTACCGAAATCTCCCACGCGCTCCGCTTCGAATCCATTCACTACTTCACCCGCTTTTTCAAAAAGCATACGGGCTTGACGCCAAGGGAATGGAAAAAGCAATTCAAATAAGGGGCTGTCACATTTGACGAGAACGAAAAAGCCCGTGGAGAAAAGAAAAAAGTCCCGTTTTCCGGTAAAATCAGAAAATGAGACAGGAATCGGTTGAATTTCTTCGAAATTCTCCAAAATATTACGGGCTTTTTCTACC
>JAZSMX010000053.1:0-14151 GCA_045536125.1 Eubacteriales bacterium
AACTACCCCTTAGGAGGGGGCTATTATATCCATTTAACTATGCAGGCATATGAAGTGATGTACCAAGAGCAAGCAGAGGGCTTGCACGGACAATTATATCATTGAAGACGGGAAAAAGCAAGGGGTTTTAAAAAATAAATCCTCTTTTTTGTTTGTGCAATTCTACCAATTTTTGAAAAATACAAAAAAACGGTTGCATTAGAGGTGAAAATATGATAAGATGTATGTGTGAAAATGTAGATAAAATAAGGAACATTCTTGTTTTTGTCAGGAGGATTTTACTATGGCGGAAATTTCGGTTCAATTCAGCAATAAGTTGAACGGATATGACAAATCCGAAGTCAATGAATATGTTAGACAAGCAGAATCCAGACTTCAGGAGAAGTCGATTGCGCTTGCCAATACGCAGCAGCAGGTCGAGGAGCTTGTGGCAAGACTGAATAAGATCACCAGTGCGGATGCAAGCGTGGAAGAGAAGGTCGAGCTTTACGACAAGCTGATGAAGAAGATGGACGGGGATTATACCAATTTGTTAGCACCTGCCATTGCAAAGGCAAAGTCCATTGAATTGCAAGCACAGAAGGAATATGCCATTCGCATTGACCAGGCTCGCTATACGGCAGAAGGAATCTATACGGAGACCGCTGACAGAATTGCGACGGTTCTGGATGCCAACATGGACAGATTCTATGAGCTTCTTGAGGATTATATTGATTCAAAGAGTCTTCCGGGTTATATCAACATGTTCTTCAGGAAGTGCAAGAACGCGGTGGGGGCTGCCACCTCTGTTCCCGTACGTGTTTCCGACAAGGTCAAGGCATCCTCCGAGCGCCGTCGCGCCAAAAAAGCGCAAAAGGCAGAGGAGGCACTTGCGAAAGTCGAGGATGCTGAATAAATCTGTAGACAGGGAAAACAAAGCGTATCATGAATATCGGAGAACGAATCAGGGAATTGCGTATTTCCAAGCTGATGACGCAGTCGGAGCTTGCAGGTGATCATATCACAAGAAATATGCTGAGCTGTATCGAAAACGGTTCGGCGAACCCCTCGCTTTCAACGGTTCTTTACATTGCCTCGCGTCTTGGCGTCCCTGCCGGATTCCTTCTGGCAGAGGCAGGGGACGAGATCGTTTATCGGAAAATGAGCAATTTTGCCAATATCAAGAGGGCTTATATGGCAGGTGATCTGCGCGGGTGCAGAAGCCTTTGCGTTTCCGCATGTCCCGAACCCGATGATGAGATTTCGTTACTGCTTGCAAGCTGTGACGTTGGAATCGCCAAGGAGGAGTTTTGGAACGGCAGATTGCGTTCCGCCTGTCGCTTTTTTGATGAAGCTGTGAGCTATGCGGAAAAAACGGTGTATCCAACCGATGCGGAAATTGCCGAAGCGTGGGTGTATTTCCACTATATGGAGCGGCTTTCTCATACGCTGTATTCCGATTTTTTGGATGAGGATGCAGAACTGGAGGTTGCGTCCGTTTCCCCCTTTGCAAGCTATGTTAAGGCTCTTGATGCCCTTGATTATGGCGATGACGTGACGGTGGAGACCTATCTTGATCAGTCGGATTTCGACGACTTTTTCCATGAGCATATCCGAATTCGTTTTATGATGGAGAAGGGCGATTATACGGCATCTGCCGCAACGCTTCAGCGGTTGCTTGCAAAAGAAGAGCCTCTGAACAAGATCGAGCTTTATACGGTGCTTTCCGAGCTTGAAATCTGTTGTCGCGAAAACGAGGACTTCAAGGGCGCGTACAATTATGCCAACGAAAAAATTCAACTGCTTGAGGAGCTTTTGAAGGAATACTGAAAAACGCGTCGGGGATTGTGAGGTATCGCATTTTCCGACGCGGTTTTTGTCTGAATTTACAAGTTATTTGTCTGATTTTGAATTGATTTTACAGATGATGTATGTTAGAATACGAGCACGTAATAAAAAAGAGAGGGGATTCGTTGTGAAGTTTTTAATTTTCTCGGATTGGCATTATGATCCCGGGGTTTTTTACGAAAGAACACTTGAGGATCTGCATATGCTTGAGCGCCGTGCAGTGGAAGAGGGATGTGACTTTATCATCCACGCAGGGGATTTTTGTACGGGAAAAGAATCGGTGGAAGAATATATCAAGGAGTACAACAACCTGTCTCTCCCGACGTATCACTGCCTTGGAAATCATGATTCCGATCAGACACCTTATGAAACGACGGTCAAACGGTACGGGATGCCGAACGGATACTATTTCTTCGACGTGAAGGGGTATCGGATCGTGGTATTGGATCCCAATTATCTTTACCTTGACGGTGAGTATATTCCGTATTCGGAGGGAAATTATTATCCGCATCCCGAAGCGCGCGATTTTCTGCCTCCGGAGCAGCTGGAATGGCTTCAAAGGACGCTTGACTCGTCTCCCTATCCCTGTATCCTTGTCAGCCATGAAAGCCTTGGACGGGATGAGGACAACGTCAGAAATAAAGATGCTGTGAAGAAGATCATTAAGGAAGCCAATCAAAAGAAAAAGCATACGGTTCTGATGTGCATCAACGGACATAATCACTGTGACCGTCTTCGCTTGCTGGACGGAGTGCTTTATTTTGAAATCAATTCTGCAACCTTTTACGCGCTCGCTTTCTCGCATGGTCGCTATCCGAAGGAGCTCAGCGATCGTTTTGAATGGGTGAATGCCACCCTTGTTTATGAAGAGCCGCTTTACGCGATTGTCACCCTTGAGGGAACGAAGGTGAAAATCGAGGGCAAGGAAACCAATATGCTTCACGGTGTGACGTTGGATATGGTGACCGATCGTATTTACGGATCGATGGGACAAACCTGCGAACCGATCATCAGAAGCGCGGAAATTACACTGCACTGACTGTATTTGGAGGGCGTTATGAAGTTTTTACTGTTCGCCGATTGGCATCACGCACCGGGAAAATTTCCGGGACGCACGTGGGATGATCTTCGCCTGATCCAGAAAAGAGCGGAGGAGGAATCCTGTGAATTTATCATTCACGCGGGAGACTTTTGTCACGGACCTGTAGAGGTTGAGGAGTACGTCAAGGCATACAATGATTTTCATATCCCTTCGTATCACTGCCTTGGCAATCACGATGCCGACGGATGCTCATATGAGGAGGCCATCAAGCTTTACAACATGCCGAACGGCTATTATTTCTTTGATTGCAACGGTTACCGTATGATCGTACTCAATCCCAATTATTTCTTTGTAAATGGGGAGTATTATCACTATTCCAACGGAAATTATTTTGCAAACGGTGCATATCGTGATTATATGCCACCGGATCAGCTTGAGTGGCTTCGTGAGACGATTGCCTCCTCTCCTTATCCCTGTATTACAATCAGTCACGAGAGCTTTGCGCGTGAAACAGACGGTGTCAAGAACCAAATGGAGGTTCGAAAGATTTTCAACGAAGCGAATGCGCGCAAAAAGAACAGTGTTTTTTTGTGCATCAACGGACATTATCACAGAGATAATTTGAGAATCCTTGATGGGATTTGTTATTTTGACGTCAATTCCGCTGCGTTTGATTGGGTACCGAACAAGCACGATCTGTTTCCGAAGGAAGAGACGGACAAGATCTACTATATGCGGAATACTTTGATTTACAACGATCCTTTGTATGCGATTGTGACAGTGGAGGGAACAACCGTTACCATCGAAGGTACGGAAACAACCATGTACCGCGGTGTGACACGGGATATGACAGACAATCCGCTTTACGATCCCATGGGAATGCCTGTTGAGCCGATCATCCGCTCCGCAAAGTTTACACTTGGATAATTTTTTCAAAGTGCTGCAGTTTGTTGTGAATTTCGACAAGCGGCAGCGCTTTTTTTGTTTGATATTATATAAATAAACGAAAAAAACCGAGCTTTGAAAACACTATTGACAAAATCTCGATTTAGATGTATAATTGTATACAATTAAGAAGAAAGGAAGGAAAAAGCCAAATGTTGGAAATTTCTTCGAAAACAAATCTTTTGGAACAGAGCACCTACAGATATTCTCTGCAGGACGTAGAGGAGCCCAATCTCTACCGTGAGGTTTACCCCTACACCGACGTTCCGCGTATTGCATTCAACCACCGTCGCGTACCGATCGGTATGCCCCAGGATATATGGATCACGGATACCTCCTTCCGTGACGGTCAGCAGTCTGTTGAGCCTTACACGGTCAAACAGATCGTCGATCTTTACAAGCTGATGTCGCGCTTGAGCGGTCCTTACGGGATCATCCGACAGACGGAGTTCTTCGTTTACAGCAAAAAGGACCGTGAGGCAATCGAGCAATGCCAGGACCTGGGGCTGAAGTTCCCCGAAATCACGACCTGGATTCGTGCCAGCCGCGAGGATTTTAAGCTGGTACGCGACCTTGGAATCCGTGAAACGGGTATTCTTGTTTCCTGCAGTGACTACCACATCTTCAAGAAGATGAAGATGACAAGAAAGCAGTGTATGGATTACTATCTGCAAACGGTTGCCGATGCCTTTGAGGCAGGAGTGATGCCGCGATGCCATCTGGAGGATATCACACGTGCCGATTTTTACGGATTTGTCGTGCCTTTTGTCAATGAGCTGATGAAGATGTCCAAGGATGCGGGAATCCCCGTGCGTATCCGTGCGTGCGATACGATGGGATATGGAATTCCGTATCCTGAGGTTGCGCTTCCCAGAAGTGTTCCCGGGATTATCTACGGTCTCCAGCACTATTCCGAGGTGCCGAGTGAAATGCTTGAATGGCACGGTCACAATGACTTTTACAAAGCGGTCACCAATGCAACGACGGCTTGGCTCTACGGTGCTTGCGGTGTCAACTGCTCCTTGCTGGGAATCGGTGAGAGAACCGGAAACGTTCCGCTGGAGGGAATGATCTTTGAGTATGCATCCTTGCGCGGTTCATTTGACGGAATGGATCCTACAGTGATCACTGAGATCGCGGATTATTTTACACAGGAAATGGGATATCAGATTCCTCCCATGACACCCTTTGTGGGAAGAAACTTTAACGTTACCCGCGCGGGAATTCATGCCGACGGCCTTCTCAAGGACGAAGAAATCTACAACATCTTCGATACCAAGAAAATCCTTAACAGAAGTGCAACCGTTATGCTCGGTAAGGCGTCGGGACTTGCGGGAATTGCCTACTGGATCAACGAAAACTACCGTCTTTCCGGCGAAGAAGCCGTAGACAAGCGCGATCCCTTGGTGCTTTCTCTCAAGGAATGGATCGATGCCGAATATGAGGGCGGAAGACAAACGACGCTTTCCGTTTATGAGCTTGAGGATAAGATCGAACAGCTTTCCGGAAAACGCTTTTCAAAGCTTTAAGGAGGATTCACGATGATAGAGCATAAGACAGTTTCTTTGGCGGAGCACGTATTTGAACGCTTGGAGGGTGAGATCCTTACGGGAAAATATCAGCGCGGTGAGATTTTGACCGAGCTGCGCCTTGTCAGCGATCTCGGTGTCAGCCGTACACCTGTGCGTGAGGCACTTCGCCGTCTGGAGCAGGAGCATATTATTGAGGTCACGGCACGGGGAATTGTGATTCTCGGTGTGACAGAGCAGGATCTGGAGGACATTTTTGCGGTCCGCATGCAGATCGAAGGAATGGCTTCCTCACATGCAGCAGAGCGCATTACGGAGGAAGAGCTTCGCGAATTGCGCGAAACCCTTGAATTGCAGGAGTTTTACGTCGGTAAAAAAGATCCCGACCGTATCAAGCTGATGGACAGTAAATTCCATCAGCTGATTTACCGCTTCTGCGGCAGCACCGTACTGTTTGATACGTTGATGCCTCTTCACAAAAAGGTGCAAAAGTATCGTCGCGCCTCGGTCGAGAATCATGACCGTGCGTTGCAGTCGGCACGCGAGCACCGCGCGATTTATGAAGCGATTGCCGCGCACGATGCAGCTTTGGCGGCGCAGTATACGACGGAGCATATCACCAATGCCGCAAATCATATTTTAAAAAAGGATTGAGGAGAAGACCATGGGACTTACCATTGCACAAAAAATTATCAAGGCGCATCTTTTGGAAGGGGATATGACTCCCGGCTCAGAGATCGCCCTTCGGATCGATCAGACCTTGACACAGGATGCCACGGGTACGATGGCATATCTTGAATTTGAATCGATGGGGATTGAACGCGTCAGAACCGAAAGAAGCGTTGCCTACATCGATCACAACACCCTGCAATCCGGATTTGAGAATGCGGACGATCATCGCTTTATTCAGTCCATTGCCAAGAAGCACGGTATTTACTTCTCCCGTCCCGGAAACGGTATCTGCCATCAGGTGCACCTGGAGCGCTTCGGTATTCCCGGAAAGACTCTGATCGGCTCTGACAGCCATACGCCGACGGGCGGCGGCATCGGTATGCTTGCCTTCGGTGCGGGCGGTCTTGACGTGGCTGTCGCAATGGGTGGTGGCGCGTACTACATCACCATGCCGAAGATGATCAAGGTCAATCTTACGGGACATCTTCGTCCGTTTGTGACCGCTAAGGACGTCAGCCTTGAGATTTTGAGAATTCTTTCAGTAAAGGGTGGCGTCGGATACATTGTTGAGTGGGGCGGCGAGGGAATTAAAACGCTTTCTGTTCCGGAGCGCGCGACCATTACGAATATGGGTACAGAGCTGGGTGCTACCACCTCCATTTTCCCCTCTGACGAGATCACACGTGATTTCCTCAGAGCAGAGGGAAGAGAAGCGGATTATATCCCCTTGGAAAGTGATGAGGATGCATCTTACGACCGTGTGATCGATATTGATCTATCCGCCTTGAAGCCTTTGATTGCATGCCCTCATATGCCCGATAACGTTGTTTCCGTTGACAGTCTGAAGGGAACAAAGGTCAATCAGGTTTGCATCGGCTCTTGCACAAACTCCTCGCTTCTTGATATGCTCAAGGTGGCGGCACTTCTCAAGGGCAGAACCATCAGCCCCGACGTCAGCCTTTCCATCTCTCCCGGATCGAAGCAGGTGCTTGCGATGCTTTCCGATTGCGGAGCACTGACCGATATTCTCTCCAGCGGTGCACGTCTTCTCGAATGTGCTTGTGGTCCTTGTATCGGCATGGGCTTTTCTCCCAACTCCGGCGGTGTGAGCCTTCGTACCTTCAACCGTAATTTTGAGGGCAGAAGCGGTACTGCGGATGCAAAGGTATACCTTGTTTCTCCCGAGACAGCTGTTGCGGCAGCGCTGACAGGTGAGATCACCGATCCCATTCTTCTCGGCGAGATGCCCGAAATCAAAATGCCCGATGCGTTCCGAATTGACGACAGTGCGATCATTGAGCCGGCAGATGCGGAAAGTGCAAAGGCACTTGAGATCATGCGCGGTCCCAACATCAAAAAGTTCCCCGAAAGTTATCCTCAGGAGGATTCCATCAAGGCAGAGCTGGTGCTTAAGGTGGGGGACAACATTACGACCGACCACATCATGCCCGCAGGTGCTAAGATTCTTCCTTACCGTTCCAATATTCCGTTCCTCTCTCAGTACTGCTTCGGCGTATGTGACAAAACATTCCCCGAACGGGCGAAGGCGGCAGGAAGAAGCATCATTGTCGGCGGATCAAACTACGGACAGGGCTCTTCCCGTGAGCATGCGGCGCTTGTGCCTCTCTATCTCGGTGTGCGCGTTGTCATTACCAAGAGCTTTGCGCGTATTCACGTGGCAAACCTGATCAATGCGGGTATTATGCCTTTGACCTTCAAGGATCCTGCGGATTATGAAAAGGTCAACGAAGGCGACGTTCTTTCGATCGACGGTGTATGGAAGGGTATGGATGCGGGCGAAATGATGCTTTGCAATGAGACGACCGGTGAAAAGCTTGCGCTTTCCTGTGCGTTTACCGAGCGTCAGAAGGCAATCCTTAAGGCGGGAAGCCTCCTTGCCTACACCAAGGAACAAATTTGATAAGGAGAGATCGCATACTATGGAAAAGATTCAAATGAAAACACCGCTCGTTGAGATGGACGGCGATGAAATGACCAGAATTCTTTGGAAGATGATCAAGGATGAGCTCCTGCTTCCTTTTGTGGATCTTAAGACCGAATATTACGATCTCGGACTTCCCGAAAGAGAAAGAACAGGGGACAAGGTGACCTTCGATTCTGCTTATGCCACGCAGAAGTACGGTGTTGCGGTCAAATGTGCAACCATTACACCCAATCGTCAGCGTGTTGAGGAATACAATCTTACGCAGATGTGGAAGAGTCCCAACGGGACCATTCGTGCCATTCTTGACGGTACGGTCTTCAGAGCTCCCATTCTGATTGACAGCATCCGTCCTTCGGTACGCACGTGGAAAAAGCCCATCACCATCGCGCGTCATGCGTACGGTGATATTTATAAGGCGACCGAGTTCCGCGTTCCCGCGGAAGGTCGTGCCGAGCTTGTTTTCACCGATAAAGAAGGGAACGAGACCTTCCGTGAAACGGTGTATGACTTTGAGTGTGCCGGTGTATTGCAAGGTAGCTATAACAAGGATTCTTCAATCCGTTCCTTCGCGCATTCCTGCTTCCAATATGCGCTGAATACCCGTCAGGATCTTTGGTTCTCTACAAAGGATACCATTTCCAAGCAGTATGACCAGACCTTCAAGCTGATCTTCCAGGAAATCTATGACAACGAGTACAAGGAAAAGTTCGAGGAGGCGGGGATTGCCTATTTCTACACACTGATTGACGATGCCGTAGCACGCGTGATTCGCAGCGATGGTGGATTTATCTGGGCTTGCAAAAACTATGACGGTGACGTGATGAGTGATATGGTTTCCACGGCATTCGGTTCGCTTGCCATGATGACCTCGGTGCTTGTTTCCCCCGATGGAAAGTATGAGTATGAGGCGGCACACGGAACGGTAACGAGACATTACTACCGTCATCTCAAGGGGGAGGAAACCTCTACCAATCCCATTGCTACCATTTATGCATGGTCAGGTGCGCTTCGCAAGCGGGGCGAGCTTGACGGCTTGGATGCGCTGATAAGCTTTGCTGACGCATTGGAAGGTGCTTGTATCGATACTCTGAATGCCGGCATTATGACCAAGGATCTGGTAGGTCTTGTGGTAGAGGGAACTGAAACGCGCGCTGTCAATTCCCGTGAGTTTATCTGTGAGATCCGCAAAAATCTTGAAAAGAGATTGGGGGCTTAATCGATGGCGGGAATGAATGAAATTCATTTGATCGGAAAAAAGATCATCGTAGACAAATGCCCCATTCTTCTGGATTCGCAGCCGAATGCCGATTGGCAAAAGGATTGGCAAGTGATGGGTGGAGAGTGGAAGGAAGAGGACGGATGGCTCATCGGAGCTGAACGTGGAAACCTTGGCGGAATCCTTTTCAGCCGCGAGAGCTATGACTGCGACGTGGTGTTTTCCTTCACCATGAAAAGCGTATTGCCTGCCACCAGAGACCTCAACGCTCTTTTTTGCGCGCATTGGGAAGACGGATACCTCGGAAATGCTTACATTGTGGGTTTGAACGGCTGGTGGGAGCACAAGTGCGGAATTGAGAGAAGCCCCGAAACAGGGTTGCGCTCTTTAACCGGTACGTATCATTATACCCCCGGCACGGAGGTACGTATGACGACGGGAATTATTCAAGGGCATAGCTTCTTGTGCGTGGATGACGTATTGGTTGCAGAACTGATTGATCCTCATTATATCAGTGGCGGTCACGTCGGATTTTCTCCGTACTGTACCAAGCTTGCGATCAAGGATATTCAAGTGCGCCGTGCTGTGTATGAGGAGTTCCTGCAAAGCTACGAAGCAGAGTTCTAAAAACAAAACAGACCTTTTCAACGTTGATTGAGAAGGTCTGTTTTTTTGTTGGTTCACTCTTCGACGTCTTCCGTTTCGTCAGCCTCGGATATCTTTTTTGCGTACGGAGTGATCATATACTTTTCTATGATGGGATATGCCGCATACGCACTTGTAAACGCGGTGACGGAAAGATAATAAAGGAAGGGAAGGATCAAGGGGATTGCAATTCCGAGCGGTGTTGCACCGAACGCAAAGAGGAGTGCTACGTTGAGCAGCGTGATCAACGCGATTCCGAGAACCGCCATCAGATTGCGCTTGATGCCGAGCATTGTGAAAATGAGTGCGTTTTTAAGGATCTTCTTGATCGAAAGATCAAAGGTGACAAGTAAAAGATAGATATAAAAACGCATGAAAAAGTAAAGTATGATGAGCGCACAGATAGCATAGAAGCCCACGTCCAGCCAGAAATTGCCCGTTTGATTCCAAAAATAAACGATATCAAAGCCCAAAACGAAAATGACAATGAAATCGAGAATTCCCAAAAGGAGAGCGGGGAGCAGATTTCGTTTGATTGCGTAAAAATAATCGGACCAAACGAAGACGGGTTCCCCTCTGACCATGTTGCGGAGAACGTACGTCGCTCCGATATTTTGCCAACCGAACGTAACAAGGAGGAACAACACGCAAATTCCGATGGAAATATAAGCACCGATTCCAAAGACAGGAATATCCATCTGCGCGCCGTAAAGATCCAGAAGGAAGGTGGTGTGCGGTGTGGGAGCAGCAACGGATGCTCCGTAAAGCTGCGGAAAGATCACGTTGTTTGCGGTGGGGGTTTGGTCAAGACTGATATAAAAATAAATTGCAAGGAGAAGAGGGAGAATCAGCGGAAGCATCATCAGATTCAAGGAGATCAGCTTCCAAAAACGTCTGCCCAATACTTTAAAATAACGCTTTAAGGTCGGAGTGGTATCCTCCGCAAGGGCGTCAGGACGGTTGTCACGGTGGTAATCGAAGAATTCAAAGATCCTCGAGAACCCCTTTTTCTTTTCTTGTGTAGCCAAAATATTACTTCCTTTGTTTTGATTTCATATACAGTTTAGCACAGTGGCGAATAAAAGTCAAGCAATGCAAAAAGTTTACATAGTTAAAATTTACTCGGTTTTCTCAAGGAAATCCTTGAGAAGTGCATCCTGAAGCTTGCGAAGCGTTGCTGTATCGCGCATACCGATGGGAGTGCCGTCCAGCTCTATGATCTGCATGCAGAGGGCAGAGGCAGAGGTGAGGATGATTTCGTCTGCCGAACGCAATTCATCCAAGGTATACTCCCGTTCCACGACTTCCATTCCAAAACTTTTGCAAGCGTTGATCAGATGTGCGCGTCCTGTTCCCGCAAGGATACGACAGTCTGCGGGATGTGTGATCAGTATGCCGTTTTTTAGGATGGATACGTTGGAGTGGGCGCATTCTGTGACAATCCCGTTCCGATGAAGGATGCACTCATCCACACCTGCCTCCACGGTTGCCTGTGTCAAGAGAACGTTAGGGAGGAGATTGAGAGATTTGATATGACAGTACAGCGAACGGGAATCCTCAAGAGATATACAACGAAGTGTGCGGTAAGTATCTTTGATCTTTGCGGGCTTAAACATAATCCAAAGATTGGCTTTGGCATTCTGCGGGAATGCATGGGCGCGAAAATCCGTTCCGCGCGAAAATTGAAAGTACACCCATTGCTCACCGTCGTCAAGACGCAAAATCAAGGTCTTGAGAAGCTCGCAAAGCTCGTTTTCGGTCAATTCGGGACGAATTCCGATGCGAGCGGCACTTTGAAAAAATCTTGCCACATGCTCCTCTACCATATAAATTTTATGATTGCGGCTGAAGGTGACGTCATATACTCCGTCACCAAAGTAGCACGCTCTGTCGAGCATGGGAACACAGATGCGGTCAAGCTCATCGATTGTTCCGTTATAATAACCAAGCGTTTTCATGTGTTCATGTAACTCCTTTATGTAGCCGCATATGCGGAAAGTCGTTGTATCAAGTCAGAAGAATATTGTGCCGCTGTGTCACGCAAGGCGGCGATTGCTACATTTTGGACAGTTCTTTCAAGAGAGTCCTGCTCGGGCACGGTTGCATGGATGATTCGTCTTGTGCCGTCAGCATAAGTGACTGAGGCGGAGAAGACAGCGGCATAGACGTCTTCCGCACCTGTGACCGAGATCTCTTGGGTATCGACGTACAGCAATTGCCAATCCGTTCCGTGAGCATACACGGTCTCCTTGTGGACGGGAGGAGTGATCTGAACGGTATTGCCGTTTTTGGAGTAGGATGCGTAAAGATCGATGACCGAGGCATCCGCAAGCATTGTGTAGGATTCACTTTGGACGGCAGCAAAAAAACGAAGACGCGCATTTGCCTCGTCAAAAATGAGGGATGCACCGACAAGGCGGCACAGATCCAGAGAAACAGGCGTGAGAGAGATGTCCTTGACGGGGGTGAAAACCTCGTTTTCACGGTACAGCTTTCCGTCAGAGGAAAGCCAGCCGACAAAGTTTTGATCGGTTGCTTCGGGAAGCTGATAATCCTCCCCCCAACGAATGACCGTTTCCATCGGTTTTGATCCGTTGTTCAAAAGAACGGTCAAGGTTTCGGGAGCATTGACCTCTACGTAGAAAAGCGCGCAGAGGAAGGCATAATTGCTTTTTTTGGAGGAGCTTGTGCCGTCATAATCCGCAATGCCGCGTATTACCAGTATATGCGAGGACGCGGAATCATGGTGCACGGGAATGCTTGCGTTGAGCATTCCGCCTTGACAGAGCGTCTGCCACCTTTCACCGTCCCATGAGTATTCCAGGCGATTCACACCGTAGGAATGCGTGACGCTTCCTCTGCAGGAGATTTCTTCTCCCCGATTGACCGTGAAAGATCCGATCACGTATGTGTTTTGCTCCGAGGCTCTGGTGGGGGTTGCCAGATCGACGGTTGTTTGATAACGATGATCGGCGGCAAGCAGAAAGCCGCATTCGCCGTTCGCGGGATCGGGAGATGGAGAAGAGGGCATTCCTCCGTAAACGGGGATTAAAAACGAGCATTCCGAGTCCAGCATGCCGGTGGAAGCAAAGGAG
The DNA here is from genome assembly GCA_045536125.1 of Eubacteriales bacterium. Taxonomy (GTDB): domain Bacteria; phylum Bacillota; class Clostridia; order Oscillospirales; family CAG-272; genus UMGS1865. Next base: position 12,917 of record JAZSMX010000053.1, read on the forward strand.
GTATAGAAGCTGCGTGCTTCCGAGAAAGCGCCTGTCACATTTTGCATGTATTGCTTCCAGAAGTTTCCGTATGCGCGGCTGTCCACGTTGAATTTTTGCAGATAGATCGTCGTAACGTAGTCGCTGACGTAATTCTTTTTAATGAATGCAGCACCGCCGTAAAGGGATTTCCAGAGAGTGTCCCAGGAGGGAGATCCCCAGGCCTCTTCCATTGACGGCGTTCCTGTGTTTTTCGCATAAGACATTGCGTTGTAATAGATGGCGAAATGACCGTTTCCGCTTGCTTTGACGTTGAACAGATTGTAATATCCGTTGAATTGGCGAAGCTCGTCTTCTGTGTAATCTCCCGGGGAAGGATCGTCTTGGTAGAGCGTATAAAGACTGTCTCCGCAGCTTCCCGAAATGATGGGGGAAGTTCCGTTGACACCTTGCTCCTGGCGTGCCTTGACGGCAAGGAAAATCGGATTGACACCCAATTCTGCTCCCACTTCAAGGAAATATTCCGCAAAGCTTTTCCCGTTTTCAAGCATTTTGTTTTCCATAAACGTGCCGGCAAGCACCGAATTTACGGCATCCTTGGTTACCCCTTGATAAGCAGAGAGATCCAAAAATTGAAAAATGTCGGTTTCGTTGAGAAAATTGCGAGGATCCATAAAATAAGCGAGTGCTTCGTCGGATACCTGATACTTTCCGGAGTCGTAAAGCTTTGTGTTGGTAGGATGTCTGTAGGCTATGTAAGAAGCGTCCTTTGAAATGGTATTGTTTGCTGATTCATTGGATTTTCCGGCATTATCAAGCACGTTTTCTTTTTTGATCACGTAATCCCAGGTGTAACTTTCTTCCGTTTCTGTGATCAAAAGCGGCACAAAACTCCAGGTTGGGTGTAAAAGGTGAAGCTTGGTCAGCGAATAGGCATAGTCGTCGGGAAAGCCCAAAGAAATAAGCTCCTCGTAATATTTCTGAACCTCACCCGAAAAAGGATCTCTTTCCTCAGCAGTAACAAAAAGTACGGTGGGGAAGACGAGAAGAAGCGAAAGAATGGCACAAATCAAGCGGCACAGCGTTCTTTTGGAATGCTTTTTCACAAAAATCCTCCTTCCCAACAGCGGCACTGTGTGCGGTCAATCATCATACGATATATATTATATCATATATATTCCTTTTTTGGGAGCTTTTTTGAAAAAATAAATAAAAAATAAAGGGGCTCGGCAGATTTAGGCGAGAAGCGTCGAATT
>JAZSMX010000022.1:0-5048 GCA_045536125.1 Eubacteriales bacterium
TGAGCCCTTCCTTTTCGGCAAAGAAGGCAACGTCACCCGCAACGCGTGCAAGCGCGTCGCGCGTGTAGTAGGTGTACTGTGTCTTTTTGACGAAGTCGTCCACCGACAAGGGGCTGGAGAAGCGCGCCGTGCCGCTGGTGGGAAGCGTGTGATTGGGGCCCGCAAAGTAGTCGCCCAATGCCTCGGGGCAGTTTCTTCCCATGAAGATGGAGCCCGCGTGGCGGATGGCGTCCAGATAATCGAAGGGGTTGTCCACACAAAGCTCCAGATGCTCGGGAGCGATTTCGTTGGCAATGTCGATCGCAAGGGAGAGGCTTTGCGCGACGATGATCTTTCCGTTATTGTCAATGGACGCGCGCGCGATCTCGCTTCTGGGAAGGAGCGGAATCTGACGCTCCAATTCCGCCTGTACCGCCTCTGCCAATTCCTTCGAATCGGTGACAAGGACTGCCGAGGCGAGCTTGTCATGCTCCGCCTGGGAGAGAAGATCCGCCGCCAGGTGACGGGGGTTGGATGCGCCGTCCGCAACGATGAGAATTTCGCTGGGACCTGCGATCATATCGATGGAAACCGTGCCAAAGACCTGCCGCTTCGCTTCGGCAACGAAGGCATTCCCGGGACCTACGATCTTGTCCACGCGCGGAACGCTTTCCGTACCGAAGGCAAGTGCCGCGATCGCCTGCGCGCCGCCCAGCTTGAAGATGCGGTCCACACCCGCGATCTTCGCGGCGGCGAGAATGACGGGATTGACACTGCCGTCCGCCGAGGGAGGCGTGACCATCACGACCTCGCGGCAGCCCGCGATCTTGGCGGGGATGGAGTCCATCAGCACCGTGGAGGGATATGCCGCCGTGCCGCCCGGAACGTAGAGTCCTGCGCGATCCACGGGGATGATCTTTTGCCCGATGACGACACCGTCACGGTCGTTGAGAAGGAAGCTGTTGCGAACCTGACGCTCGTGAAAGGCGCGGATATTGCCGGCGGCGGCACGGAGCACCTCAAGGAATTTCGGCTCGACCGCGCGGAAGGCGGATTCGATCTCCTCCTCGGTCACGGCAAGCGAGGAAAGCTTTGCGTGATCGAATTTTTCACAGTACTCAAGGAGTGCCGCGTCACCGCGTGCCTTGACGTTCTGAAGAATTTCCGAAACGATTCCCTCCACGTTGGCGGTGGGGGAGACGCGTGCGAAGATCTCGTCGTTCGAGACCTCGCCATAGGTATAGATGCGAATCATTTTGACTGTTCCTCCGTTTGAAGCTGTGCACAGATGTGATCGCACAGAGACTGAATTTGCTCGGTCTTGAATTTCCAGCTCGCGCGGTTTGCGATCAGTCGCGCGCTGATGGGAACGACCGTTTCGATGACCTCAAGATTGTTTTCCTTGAGCGTCGTACCCGTTTCCACAATGTCCACGATGACGTCGGAGAGCCCCAGAATCGGCGCGATCTCAATCGAGCCGTTGAGGTGAATCATATCGATATCTCTCCCCTTGGACGCATAGTAGCTCTGGGCAATGTTTGTAAATTTGGTCGCGACCTTGAGCGTGCGCGAGGGATCGTCGCGGAATCCCACGGGAGCGGCGACCGCCATGCGGCACGTTCCCGTCTTCAGGTCCAGCAATTCGTATACGTCGGGCTCGTATTCCAGAAGAATGTCCTTGCCCGCCACACCGATGTCGGCTGCGCCGCGCTCCACGTAAATGGCAACGTCGGAGGGCTTTACCCAGAAGTAACGGACGGCACGTTCCTCGTTTTCAAAAATGAGCTTGCGGCTGTTTTCCATCAGCGCGGGGCATTCAAAGCCCGCGCGTGCGAACATGGTATAGACACGCTCGCCGAGTCTCCCCTTGGGGAGTGCGATATTAAGCATGCTCTTCAAGGAGAATCACCCCACCTTCCGTCATTTTCAAAAGCTTGCGATACGTGATTTTGTCGGGGACAGAGCGCTGTGCCGTCACGCGCTCACCGTTTGCCGAAAGCAATTCCACGGTGCGGGAGAGCACAAGGAGATCGGTGCTCTCGGAGTAGAGAAGCAGCACGTCCGTGTCAAAGTCCTTCTTCGCGCCGAGAGATTCGAGAGATTCGGGATAGACGGCAAAGCCGATCGCGCACGCGCGCTTGCCCATTTTCTCCATCAGTCGGTCGTACTGACCGCCCGAGAGCACGCGCTCGGGAACACCCGCGACGAAGCCCTGGAAGACGATGCCGTTGTAATAGGAAAGGTCGTGAATGACCGAGAAATCAATGCGGAGATGCGACGTGGGAAGGGGAGAGAGAAGTGCTTCGAAGCGCTCCGTTTCGCGCTGCCATTCCGCGTCAGCGTACAGCGAGCGCAGGACGGGAAGCGCCTCCTTCGGTGTTCCCGAGAGGAGACAGAGCGAGAGCAACGCATCGACGCGCTCCCCGACGATCCCGCGTCGGGACAGCAGAGCTGCCAGATCGTGGCGGTTCTTCTTGGAGACGTATTCGAGCAGCTGTCCGCGATCCTCCTCGCAAACGCCCGCGCGATCCATCGCAAGGGAAAGAAGTCCCAGGTGGGAGACGTCCAGCACGTGATCGGGGGAGATGAGGGACAGAGTTTTGAGTGCCAGCGAAAGCACCTCGGAGAGCTGATATTCATCGACGTCACCGAGACATTCCAAACCCGTCTGCGAGATCTCGCGCCATGCGTGCGTGCTCTCGGAGATGCGGTAAACGCTCTCGGTGTAATACAGCTTTTTCACAAAGCCGCAAGGGACGTCCTCGCTGTTTTTGACGATGGAGAGCGTGACGTCGGGCTTGAGTGCCATGAGCCGTCCGTTCGTGTCGGTGAAGGTGATGACACGGTCGGACAGAAGAAAGCTTTTGTTGCGGAGATAGAGATCGTACTCCTCAAATTTGCTCATTTTATAAGGGGCATAGCCGTAGCCCTCGTAAAGCTCTCTCAACGCAAGGGAGAGCTGCTCTTCTCTGTTTTGTGTTCCGATGCTCATTCGTTTACCTCCGATTCCGCGTTCTGTTCCTTCGTAAGTGCCGCCTTGTAGCCGCTTCCGTATTTGAGGCATTTGCTGACACGGCTGATCGTTGCCGTGCTGATGCCCACCCGCTCGGAAATCTCCTGATAATTCATGCCGTGATCCAGAAGCCTTGCGGCATCCAGCCTCTGCGCCATGTCCTCCAATTCGCGCACGGTGCAAAGATCCTCAAAAAAGGCTTCGCATTCCTCTCTTGTCTCCAAGCGCAATATGTCCTCAAAGAGCCGACAGACCGACTCCGAATGTGTATGTGCCATCTCGTTTTTCCTTTCGTCGGCAGGCGACGGGTGCGTCACGAAAGCCGATTTTTCCGTATAATATCCACGATTTTACCACTTTATCAAACTAAAGTCAATAGACTTTTGAAGTGTTTACAAAAAATTCATATGTCTTTTGTTAAAAATTTCCGATTTTTTGTCGAAAAAACCGTGTTTTTTTGAAAGCGCTTCCCTTGACAAAGGCACGCGCGTGTGATATAATATTATCGTTGTAGGATTTCTGCGACTGACGGATCATGTGGGTTACCACAGTGGAACAGAAATCTGGATGAAAAGCCGACCGTCTGGGCGCACCTTTCTTTTTTTGTGGGAGAAGTGCGTCCTTTATTTTTTCGGCAGAGAAAAGGAGAAAAAACGATGAAAAAAGTCGGGATTCTGATGGGAAGCGCCAGTGACCTTCCCGTGGTACGCAAGGCGATCGATACGCTCGCCGCTCTTGAAATTCCTTACGAGGTGCACGTCTACTCCGCGCACCGCACCCCCGCGGAGGCTGCCGCGTTCTCTAAGGACGCGCGCCGCAACGGCTTCGGTGTGATGATCGCGGCAGCCGGAATGGCGGCGCATCTTGCGGGCGCGGTGGCAGCGCAGACGACGCTCCCCGTGATCGGCATTCCCTGCAAATCCACCAACCTTGACGGAATGGACGCGCTTCTTGCGACCGTGCAGATGCCCTCGGGCATTCCCGTTGCCACGGTGGCGATCGACGGCGCGACGAACGCGGCGATTCTGGCGGCGGAGATCTTGGCTCTTTCGGACGACGCGCTCGCAGAGCGCTTGGAAAAGAAGAGAGCGAAGGACAGCGCGGCGGTGCTTGCCAAGGACGAAGAGATTGCACGGGAGTTCAACAAATAATCGTTTTTTTCAAGGAGAACATACATGGGCGGATATTTCGGTGCGGTTTCAAGGAACGAAGCCTTGAGCGACGTATTCTTCGGAACCGACTATCATTCTCACCTCGGCACAAAGCGTGCGGGGCTTGCGGCATATGACCGCGAGATCGGACTGCAAAGAGAGATTCACAATATTGAAAGCACCCCCTTCCGTACAAGATTCGAGCACGTCTTTGAGGAAATGCGGGGCACGGCTGCCATCGGATGCATCAGCGACGGAGAGCCGCAGCCGCTTCTGATCGGCTCACGACTCGGCACGTTTGCCGTTTGCGTGATCGGACTGATCAACAACCGCGAGGAGCTGATCAAAGACTGCCTTGCCGCGGAGGGCGGACACTTCAACGCAATGACGGGAGGCGCGGTCAACTCCACGGAGCTGGTCGCTGCCATGATCTCGTCGAAGTCCTCCTTCTGCGAGGGCATACGCTTCGTGCAGGATTCCGTCAAGGGAACGGCGTCGATTCTGCTGCTGACTGACCGCGGTACGATCATTGCCGCGCGGGATAAGCTCGGACGGATTCCGATGATCCTCGGCAAACGCGAGGACGGCTACTGCGTAACCTTTGAGTCCTTTGCCTACAAGAAGCTCGGCTACGAGGACGAGAGGGAGTTAGGTCCCGGGGAGATCGTGGAAATCACCGCGGACGGTGTGACGCAGCTCGCACCTCCCGGCAAGGAGATGCGCGTCTGCGCCTTCCTCTGGTCCTATTACGGATATCCCAATTCCACCTACGAGGGTGTGAACGTCGAGCTCATGCGCTACCGCAACGGAGAGATCATCGCGCGGCATGACAGTGAGGTGGGAAACAACCGAGACGTGGATTACGTCGGCGGTGTTCCCGATTCGGGCACGCCCCACGCCATCGG
>JAZSMX010000002.1:0-14364 GCA_045536125.1 Eubacteriales bacterium
ATCACCTCGATCCAGATGGACCTCAAGATTGACGGCTTGACGCCCGAAATCATCAAGAGAGCCTTCGAAATGACGCACGCAGGCCGTGACTATATCATCGATGAGGTTCTTCTCAAGGCAATCCCCGCTCCCAGAGCAGAGGTTTCCAAGTATGCTCCCAAGATGACCACCCTCAAGATCGATCCCGACAAGATCCGTGAGGTCATCGGTAAGGGCGGCTCCGTCATTCAGAAGATCGTAGCCGATACGGGTGCTAAGATCGACATTGATGACGACGGTACCATCCGCATTGCCGCAATCAACGCAGAGCAGGCAGATGCTGCAAAGGCTTGCATCGATGCCATCGTATTCGAGCCCGAGGTTGGTGCGGTATATACCGGAACCGTAACCGGAATCAAGGAATTCGGTTGCTTCGTAGAATACGCGCCCGGCAAGGAAGGAATGGTTCACATTTCCAAGATCGCTCCTCGCAGAATCGAAAAGGTTGAGGACGTTCTCAAGCTCGGCGACGTTGTAAAGGTAAAATATATCGGACTTGACAAGAAGGGCCGTATGGACTTCTCTATCAAGGACGCCATCGAAGGCTGAGTCGCCTTCACTTCATGAAAGGAGACACGCAGCATGGGAAAACGGACAACTCCTCCGCGTAGCTTTAATACCATTCGGCAGAGTCAATGTAAGAAACGTACCAAGCGTGCAGCGAACAGACGCTTTATCCTACTTGCCATCTGCGCGGTAACCGTCCTGATCGTTCTTGTATCCCTGATTTTCCTGATCTGCTCAATCGTTGATTCGGTCGCATCCAATGCCCCCGGAAGTCACAATCCCTCCGACGTCACCTATCAGGCATACACGCAGGAGGCGGACGGTCTTGAGCGCGGAGAATTGATTCTCATCAACAAACAAAACCAATACTCCTTCCCCGCCAATGCGACCTCCGCATTGGCGGACATGAGGGACGAGCTCGCTTTCTCGGGTGCAACGGCGCCTTACGGCTTTGCTTCTCCCACGGATAAGTACCTCTTCAACAGAAAAGCGCTCAGCGCGTTCAATGCAATGATGGAGCAGTACTTCGCCGTCACGGGGGATAACACGCTGGCAGTCAAAACCGCGTACCGAACAAAGGAGCAGCAGGCAGCACTGAACAGCTCAACTCCCGCAGGCTTTTCCGATCACCACTCAGGGTATTGCATTGCCTTCACCACAGCCTTTCAAAGCAACGTCAATTCCGTTTGGATTACGGAAAACTGTCATAAATTCGGATTCATCACACGTTACCCCTCCGCAAAGCAAGCCGTGACCGGTGTTTCGGAATACACGGAATGCTTCCGCTACGTCGGTGTGGCGCATGCGACCTACATCAAGGAGAACAAGCTTTGCCTTGAAGAGTACGTCAATCTGCTTGCCGCCAATCATCCTTTTGATGGCAATCATTTGCAGTTCACGGGCGCTGACAACAACAGCTATTCGGTCTACTACGTACCGATTTCCAACACTCCCGTAACCACGCTCAACGTCCCCGAAAACTTCTCTTATACCGTTTCGGGTGACAATCGCAGCGGATTTATCGTAACGGTGAATCTGAGCGCTCCCATTACCGGATAAAATCAGAAAAAAGAGAGAACAAAGCGTTCTCTCTTTTTTCTGTTCGTTGAATGAAATCCGTCCGTCTTGAAAGCCTATTCATCTCCAAGGCAGAGGATCTGCGTGCCCTTCCGCGGGGGCATCACGTTGAGTCGCTGATCCCGTTTGGGCTTATGCTTCAAGCTTTTCCAAGAACTCTTTGAGACAATTTGCCAAAATCTTCTGCCCCTCATCGTTGAAGTGAAGCCCGTCGGCAGTATACTTGGCATGCATTTCTGCATCCAGAGGATCGATGGGCAGCTCATGATACAGATCCAGAACGTGAATTCCGAATTCGGGAGCGGTTCTTTGAATGATCTCGACGTATCCCAATACAGGCATGGCATCCGCCTTTTTGTTCGGATGATTCGACGGCTCTGTGTAAACGATCCCGTTTCCAAAGCAGCAGCGCGCGGGAGTCATAAAGACGATGGGCTTGTTGGGATATTTATCCCGAAGCAGATTCATCAAAAAGCGTACTCCTCCGCAAAAGGTTGCGGGCGTGCGATCTCCGATTTGACCAACGGGAGCATCTCCGTGAATATAATCGTTGATGCCACCGTAAACCACTACGACGTCTGCCGCCGTGGTCATATCGTACGCTCTTCCGCAAAAGCAAAGATCGTGTCTCGGATTTTCACTGGGAACACTTTGGTGCGCCAATCGCGTACCGCTCACTCCGTAATTGTAGGTTGCCCCAAGCTCGCATTCTCTTTTTAAAATATTATCATATCGGTTGCGAGCGCGGTTGCTTACGCCAACGCCCTCGGTAATGCTATCGCCCAGAAAAGCGACGTTCTTCCCCTTCAATTCCATACTGAGTTTCTCCTTTTACAATCAATCTACGGCAACCACGTCTCCGTCCTGTGCCATATAGACGGGGAACGGAAGATTCGCGCATTGCATCAGATATCTGATATGCGTTTCCTTTCTGAGTTGATAGTGATTGAAGATCACCTGCTTGGTAAGGCATTTTTCAAGACAAGGCTGAATGTGCTCCGCACCGAAATGTGCCATTTCGCAAACGATCAGATCCAGCGGCATCTCATAAGCGAGCTTCGGGAAGTCGCCGCCCACAACGGAAATATCTCCCGTAAAGAGCGCCTTCTTCCCCGCAGCGGATTCCACCAAAAACGCGTAGCTCGGTTTCGGGGGACAGTGAAGCGTGGGAATCGCCGTCACCTTGATATTTTCATCCGCATATATCTCGCCCGCGCCAAACTCATGCATACGCAAGCGGTCGGTTGCTACGGGCTTAATCGCCATGGATTGCAGGCAGCCGATAAACCCGTCCGCAATCTTTTGCTCGGTCAGATAAACGTCATAGGAAGTGCCCGTGTACGCCCAGTTGCAAAGATCCAACAGGGGCAGCAAGCCGTCCAAATGGTCTCCGTGCCCATGCGTGTTGAAGATTGCCTTGATGTCTTTAAAATCCTTTCCAAGCTTCAAAAGAAGATCGGTCACAGGAGCTCCCGCATCGATCAGATAGATCGATCCGTTTTCCTCAATCATAGTAGACGTGCAGTGATGCCCGGGACGCGGAATGCCGTCAGCAGTTCCCAAAAACGTAACCTTCATAATAACCTCCGTGTTTTAAAATTGTCTTCCCTGTAATTTTACCACACGCTGCAACGTTTGTCAACCAAAACCAAAAATTCTTTTTCCGCAAGGTAATTTTACTGTTTTTCCCTTTACAATCTCAGGGACTTGTGATACAATAGTGGAAAGATCCAATAAAAAAGGAGAGCTACTTGTGAAAATACTCATTGCCTACGCATCCAAAAACGGCACAACCAAACAATGCATCGAACGGCTTCACAATGCCCTGCACGGGCTGGACGTCACCGTTGCGGATTTGGGAGAGGAAACCCCCAATGCCGCCGACTTTGATATTGTGATCACAGGCTCTTCCGTGCGATTCGCGCGCCTGCTTCCCGCCGAGCGACGTTTTTTAAAGGAGCAGAAGGAAGCGTTGCAAAAAACAAAGCTCATTCTCTTCCTTGTGTGCGGCATTTCACACGAGTTTGAATACTATCGCGACGTCCTCTTTCCGAAGGAGCTTCGGAACCATGCTCTCTTCACGGTCTACTTTGGCGGAACGTTGCGCTATGAGAACCACACCTTCTGGGAGCGTCGCGTGCTTCATTCCATCCGCTCCCGCATCCTGGAAAGCGAGATTGAGGACGGAGAGTACACTCCCTCCCTTCCGGGGCTTCTCCCCGAAAATATTGACCGAACGGCAACCTACGTGCGCGAGGAAATAAAAAAGAATTCACCTCAAAAGGAGAAATGACATGATTTTTGAAAACGGCGACCGTATTGTATTTGCGGGTGACTCCGTCACCGACATGGGAAGCGAGCAACCCGTGGGAGAAGGCTTGTTCGACAATCTTGGAAGAAGCTATGTCCGTGTTATTGAAAACCTCTTGACCGCTTGTTATCCGGAATACGATATCCGTATCACCAACTCGGGAACCAGCGGAAATACCAGCCGTGATCTTCTCAAACGATTTGATCGAGATGTGGTCGCCCTCAAGCCCACTTGGGTATCCATCTGTATCGGCATCAATGACGTTTGGCGTCAGTTCGACTCGCCCGCCTTCCCCGACTGGGCGGTTGATCTTTCGGAATATGAGCAAAACCTTGAAAAAATGATCTACGCAGTGAAAGGAAGTGTCAAAGGGATCTTCCTACTCTCTCCGTATGTTATCGAACCAAACCGCGAGGACGCAATGCGCGCAAGAATGGATGAATACGTAGATGTCTGCGAGCAACTTGCAAAAAAACACGGCTGCATCTTTGTCAATTTCCAAAAGATGTATGAGGATTTCTGTCACATCAAGCACTCCGCTCTCATCGCATGGGATCGCGTGCACCCCAACCAAAAAGGAGCTACGTTGATGGCACGTGAATTTTTGAGACATTGCGATTTCGATTACAACAGGAATATGGAATAGTATGATCCGTAAACTAAACCCAAGCGTTTTGGCGTATATTATTCTTTGCAACAATTGATTCCGAGAAACAGATTTACGGGGGTGACTTTTATCCCGTCACCCCCGTGAAAAAATCATTTTTTATCGGTGAATCTTTTAAAAAAGTGTTGACAAAGAAAACGAAATGTGATATAATAACAAGGTCGGAATTATGACCCATTAGCTCAGATGGCAGAGCACATGACTTTTAATCATGGTGTCCGGAGTTCGACTCTCCGATGGGTCACCAGAAAAGGGACGGCAAACCGTTGGTTTGCCGTCCCTTTTCTGTTAACTCAAACGCGTCTGAGCTCTGCAAATTCCAAAGGAATTTGCCAAAACGCGCAATAGCCTATTCGACAGATTTTTTTATACCGTCACTCTTCTCCATGTAAAGAAGCATCAATGCGTAATACATCAAGGGATACGTGATGAAAAAGAGGACGTCCAACATACAGAACAGAACCATGGCAAGAATGCCGATCGCCAAAAAGCTCTTCCCTACGTTGGGACGGACAAGGACGCATCTGAGGGTACAGAATCTGTGATAGAGATACGCCGCGATCCCGACGATACCCGCAGATCCCAGCATCTGTACGACGGTATTATGATAGAAATAGGGATACACGTCAATGTCCCAGCTCAAGACCTCAGGGGCAGTGATGCCGTGATCATAGAAGCCCGCACCGAAGATCGGATGCTTCAAAAACTGATCGATTCCGTTCTTCCAAAGCTCAAATCTTCCGTTGTCATTGAATCCGGAGGTCATAAAGTTATGAAGAACTCCCATGATTTTTTCATGAAGGAAGATCACACCGATCGCACCGACAATGATAACTCCGAGCGTTATGAAGCGATTGATCCGACGGTTCTTTCCGACAAAGCAGGAGACTGCCATACACAGCACCAAAATACCCGCTCCCACCAACGTGGCGGCACGGCTCTGCGAGAGCACTGCCACCAGAAATTCCAGCAAGCCAAATCCGTAAAAAAGCCATCCGTATTTGTGCGTCGCGGCGAAATAGAAGCATGCGGGAATCAGTGCTGTCAGAAGTCCCGCAAAGGAGTTATGGACTGCCCACCCCAAGGTGATGCTATCCTTTTGAATTGCACCGTCAGCACCGACGGAAAATTCCCCCGTGAGACTGACCGAAGCAAATTGCAGTACGATCAGCATCCCCGCAAGCACAAGGCAAAAGACGAAATGCTCGAATGCTCCGTCCTCAAAGCGCACAAACAGTGCAAACAGCAAAAAGGTGGCAAGAAGTGCCAAAGGAAAGGTCATTGAAAACGCCAGATTGGAAACCGTATATTCCGCGCTGAACGCACCGTTGAGACAGACGGCAACGCACCACAGAAGCAAGGAAAGAAAGATTCCTTTTTTGGGAAACGCATTGGCGCGGTGACGGTTGCGGACTACAAAGATCACAAAGCCTGCAAAAATAGCACCGAACAGGAAAATGAGCAACGGAAGAATGGGAGCCGTTGCGTAATAAGGGCTGCTTGTAGGCGGTCCCGGCGTATGCTCAATCGTCACGAAGAAGATGGTCGCAAGAAACGGCATCATGGCAAAGCGAAAGTCATATGCCACCAGACATCCCACAACGGTCAGCAACACCATCACGGCAAAAAAAGCAACCTCGAGATTCGTAACGTATCCCGCAAGAATCAATAAGGTGATCAACAATGCATAGCTCTTGCTATTGTAAATGGCACGTAAGCGGTCAAGCCTTTCTTGCATTTCAATCCTCCCCGAGCAAAAGCTTCATATTCTCTTCAAAGACAGAAACCAACAGATAGTCCTCAAGTTTTTGATAGACACAGTTCCCCATACCGTAGGAAAGCGACTCGTAAACGTCGTGAATGGCTCTGCAGAAGGCATCCGCATCTCCAAGTCTGTAAAGATGTTCCTCATGCCCTTGCATCAGATCTCTGTGCCCCTTGACGTCGGAAAGAAGCATCGGAAGACCGCATGCCATCGCTTCCATCACGTTGAAGGGCAATCCCTCCGACATGCTTGCGGAAACGTAAAGATCGGTCACGGCAAGATAAGAATAGATCTGATCCCGACTGCCGGGCATGTAAACGCGATCATCAATGCAAAGCTTCTTCGCTTCCGCCTCCAAAGCCTCACGTCCCGCGCCTTCCCCGATGAGAAGCAACCGAATCGGAATTCCCTCTTCATAAAGGCGTTTTGCGGCACGGATCAAAAAGATTTGATTTTTTCTTCCGCTCAGCTCTCCTACAAAGGTGCAAAGGAAATCCTTTTCTCCCGGTGCGTAGGTGTTTCGCAGATAATCGTCCTTTTCGCAGATTTCCGACGGAACGGCAATGCCCATTCCGTTGATAAAGGAAATTCTTCCCTTGCAAAGGCGGTATTTGTGCGCGATAAAAAAGTCCTCGTCGTTCATGACGGCAATTTCATCGGTCTTGCTCCGCAACAGCTTTTCGCAGCGCAAAAGAAGCTTTGCCTTGAGCCCCTTGACCGGCATGGAGAAGAGATATCCGTGCACAATATTGATGACGTAGGGGCAATTTCTCTTCCGCATCCCCATCATCGCCATGCGAACCATGAATGCCGCCAGTGAGGTATTCACAATCACGCGGTCAAATCTCTCTTTTTTCAATATTTTTTTGATCTTCTTGATGGTGCGAAAATTGGAGAGACTGAAAAAGCTTTTATCGAAGCGAAGCGGAAAATCCACACCTTCCCCCTCGGTTGCCATCAAAAAAATCTCGTGTTTTTTACGCAATGCCTCAATATAGGGCACGTGAAATCTGTCAAGGTGCGACAAAGTCGATGCGACATACAGAATTTTACAGCGTCTCATCTTCCGTCTCCTCCTCAGTGATCGGGCGTCCTCCCGTTCTTGCATTCAGCTTCTCTTCCTCATGCTTTTCGCGCTTTGCATACTTCTCGTGACGGTTCACCGCACGGAAAGGCGTCAAAAGCAGGATGCGAATGTCCTTCCAGAAGGTCCAGTTCTCAATATAGTTGATATCCTCCTCGATTCTCGCTTCGATCGAGGTATCGCCTCTGAGTCCCTTGATCTGCGCCTGTCCCGTGATTCCGGGACGGGGAATGTGCTTGAGCATATACAAAGGAACTTTTTTTCTGAATTGTTCAACGTAAAAAGGAACTTCGGGACGCGGGCCGACAAGGCTCATATCCCCCTTCAAAACGTTGAAAAATTGCGGAAGCTCATCAAGAGCAAATTTTCTGATAAATGCACCGAAGCGTGTTTTTCTCGGATCCTTTTCGGTAGACCATCCCGTTTGCTGAGAATCGTTGACACGCATGGAGCGGAATTTATACATGGTAAATTCCTTGTTCTTCCTACCAACACGGGTTTGCTTGAACAGAATCGGTCCGGGGGAAGAAAGCTTTACACCGATGGCAGTCAGAAGCATCAAGGGAGACGTCACAATGATCAGAAACAGGGAGACAACGATATCCAAGGCGCGCTTGGTAAAGCGGTTCAAGCGATTGTCAAAGGGCGTAGATCGAATATCCAAAAGGGGCAAATTTCCCATCATGGAAATCTGGCGCGGAGACTTAAAGTAACCGCAAATCGCGGGCACGACCATGACCTTGACACAGTTGTCATTACAAATGGAGATATACCGCGTGATCAGCTTCTTACGAACGGTATCCAGCGCGATGATCACTTCATCGGGAGTTTCCTCCTTCAAAATGCGATCCAGATCTCCCGTCGTACCGAGGTGCGGCAGCCCAATGATGTTCAGATTCCCGACGTATCCGATGACGGAGTAACCAAACTGAGGGTTATCATAGATCTCCTCCATGTATTCGTCTGCCATTTCCTGGCTATCCGTCACCATCAGAATTCTCTTAAGGTTTCTTTTCTTGACACGGATGCTGTGCAAAATCGCAAGCATGGTGATTTTCTTGGAGGTCATCACTAGGAAGCTGACCGAAAGCGCAGAAAAGAGCCAGGTCAAAAAGAAGATATCCTTCGACACCTCCGCGGTCAGAACCACCAAAGCACCGATGACGAACACTTCCACGTGCACCACAAAAATGCGCGTGATGAAGTACATCGGTGTATGAATTCGCATGGGAAGATAGACGTTATGGTAGTTGTAAAGGATCGACGTGAGAAGTGTAAAGACAACAATGATAAAATAGCTGCGCCCCTGCCCGATCGGCGGAGCGAACACGGACATAATATAAAACGTCACAATCGCAACGGCGAAATTCAAAATGAAATCCAACACCATATCCAGCGCCTTGAAAACACCGCCGGACTCGCTGCCAAAATGCATTTTCATGTCATTGTTCTCCTTTCATTTTTTATATATATCATCGAAATCCAAGAGGTTATTCTCAATTCGTTATATACTTAATTATTTTATCATATTTTCGATTAAATTGCAACACTTATCGATCAAAAACCATAAATTTCGTCATAATTATGGTAGAAATTGCATTTTTAAAAGGACTATGCCACAAGAGAAGCTTGCACAAACGTACTCTTTTGCGCGTGCTGCCGTGTGGCATTGTCCTTTGATCGGTTTATTTCCAATCAGTTCTCACCGAACTCCATCTTCATCTGAGAGGAAAGCTCCTTGCGATGCTTCTCCATCAGATTCTGGATACGCTTAACGGGATTGAGAAGCGTGCTGATCGTAGAATCGTTGTTCAGAGTGTCAATGAGGTAAGCAACGTACTTACACATGTTCACCTCAACGTACCACTGCTTGCCCGCAAGATCGGGACGGCGGTATACAAGGTTGGTGGTAAAGACTCTGTCAAACACACCTTCCTTGAAGCACTGATCAAACTTATCAAGTCCCTCGGTAAAGAGTCCAAAGGTAGAGAAGCAGAAGACGCGGTTTGCGCCCTTATCCTTGAGCTGCTTGCACACGTCCAGCATGGACTCGCCCGATGCGATCATATCGTCAACGACAATAACGTCCTTGCCGTGAAGATCCTGACCGAGATACTCATGTGCTTCGATCGGGTTTCTTCCGTTGATGACAATCGAATAGTTTCTTCTCTTGTAGAACATACCGATGTCAAGACCGAGAACCGAGCTGTAATACATACAACGGGACATAGCACCCTCATCGGGAGATACGATCACCATGTGCTCCTTATCAATCTGCACGTCGGGAACCGCGCGCACCAAAGCCTTGATCATCTGATATGCGGGACGGACGTTGTCAAATCCGGACAGAGGAATTGCATTGCAGATACGGGAATCGTGTGCGTCAAAGGTCAGAATGTTGGAAACGCCCATGCTGACAAGCTCCTGGAGCATCAACGCGCAGTCCAGAGACTCACGACCGGATCTCTTGTGCTGTCTTCCCTCATAGAGCATTGGCATAATCACAGTGATTCGTCTTGCCTTTCCCTCGATTGCCGCAATGATGCGCTTCAGATCCGCAAAATGATCATCCGGACTCATCGGCACGGTCATACCGTACATCTTGTAGGTAACGCCATAGTTAAAGGTATCGCAAATGATGTATACATCTTTTCCGCGCATGGATTCATGAATGATACCCTTCGCTTCACCCGAACCGAATCTGGGGCAATCCGCACGAATCAAAAAGCTGCGGTCGTTGTCCCCGTGTCTGCGCCAATCCTTCAGATAGTAGTCTACCTGATCGGCAAAAGCGTCACACCCATTCATGCCGATCACGGCAAGTTCTCCGAATTGATTGTCCTTCATAATAAGCCTCCGTTTTATTTTTTACGTTTATCTCCCCAATTCACAAGATGCGACCACCTTGCGCTGACAGGTTATTTTTCGTCAGTTGAGTGCACAGTATCTTGCATATGCCTCATCCCAAGGCGCACGGTCCTCGGTCGGCTCGTAATGCTTTCGATCAAAGGAAGCGGCAACAATGCGGCGCGCGTGCTTGAGATCCTTCGCATCTCCCGCAGCCATCATTTGCATCATCAGGTTTCCGATGGCGGTTGCCTCCTCGGGACCTGCGGACACGGGCATGCCGGTTGCATCTGCGGTCATCTGAGAAAGGAAGCCGTCCTTGGTTCCTCCACCGACCACGTAGATCACCTTCGCGTTCAAATTGGTCAGAGTGTTGATCGACTCTGCCGTATATCTGTACTTGAGTGCCAAGCTCTCATAGATACAGCGGACAACCTCACCCACGGTCTGCGGAACGTACTGTCCCGTGCGTCGGCAAAACTCACGGATGCGCTCGGGCAGATTTCCGGGCGTTGCAAAGGAAGCATCGTCGGGATTGATGAAGCAACGGAGAGGTGCGCATTCCTTGGCAAGGGCTTCCAGCTGTGCAAAGCTGTATTCCTGCCCTTCCCGTCTCCATTGACGTCTGGACTCCTGGATCAGCCAAAGTCCCATGATATTTTTCAAGAAGCGAATCGTGCCGTCGGCACCGCCCTCGTTGGTAAAATCATACTTTGCGGTCTCATCGTTGATCATGGGGGCGCGAAGCTCCGTTCCCATCAAGGACCACGTTCCGCTGCTGATGAAGAGGAAGTTGTCCTCCTGTGTCGGTACTGCGATCACAGCACTTGCGGTATCGTGAGACGCGACGTTGAGGACGCAGGCATCGGTCTTTCCCGTTTCCTCCAGAACCTGAGGAAGAAGTCCGCCAAGAGAATTTCCGGGCTTGACGATCTCTCCAAACAAGCGGCGAGGAATCCCCACCCTGTCGGTCATGGAATACGCATATGCTCTTTCCTTGGCGTCAAGAAGTGCGCCCGTGGAGAGAATGGTATATTCGTTCGCCATCTTTCCCGTGAGGAAATAGTTCAAAAGATCGGGGATGTTTAACATCCGCTCCGCGCGCTCCACCATCTCGGGATCGTCTCTCAGATCTGCCGCCAGCTGGAAGATGGTGTTAAAGTTCATGCACTGGATGCCCGTGACACCGTAAAGCTCCTTTTGCGTAAAAAAGCGACCGACATACGGCACAATTCCCTCGGTACGTGTGTCCCGATAGTGAACGGGGTTGGAAAGCATTCTGCCGTTTTTATCCAGCAGCGCATAGTCTACACCCCACGTGTCGATACCGATCGAACGAACGTCATCGCCGTCCAACACGGTTTTCGTGATAGACTGCTTGATTTCGTGAAAGATACGCAAAATATCCCAATGCATTCTGCCGTTTACGATGACAGGATCATTGGAGAAGCGGTGATTTTCCTTGAGTGAAAGCTTTTCTCCGTCGAACGTGCCGACGATTCCGCGACCGCTGGATGCCCCCAGATCGATCGCAAGCATTTTCTTCTTTGACATAGAAACCTCCGAACAATAAAATAAGGTCGTACATCATTAACAGCCTAATTATAGCATACTTAAAAAAAGAATGCATGAACAATATGTGAATGAATCGAGTTAATTCTACATAAAAATTGCACAAACTTAACATCCCAATTCGCTTTAAAAATTATATTCATCTTTTTTCCAAAAAGCACTTGCATTTCTCAAGCGGATATGCTATAATGATTGGGCTTGCGAAAGTAAGCACATTTTACAACGCATTTTACAACGCATTTTACAATTTCATTTTTTATTACGGAGAAGTACTCAAGTGGGGACGTTTGCGAGCGCCGCCGGGGGCGGATGCAGCGAGCAATAAGGAGTGGCAGCGGTCGAAATTTGGCGACGCTTTTAGCGGAGCACCAAATTTCCGGCACCGCAACAGGTGACGTTTGCGAGCGCCGCCGGGGGCGGATGCAGCGAGCAATAAGGAGTGGTAGCGGTCGAAATTTGGCGACGCTTTGGCGGAGCAACAAATTTCGGGCACCGCAACAGGATCGAAGAGGCACGCCGATCCAGCTTTCCTCCCACGGTTTATATGTGCCTTACAATTTCATATTTTATTACGGAGAAGTACTCAAGTGGTCGAAGAGGCGTGACTCGAAATCTCGTAGGACGTTAACGCGTCGCGTGGGTTCAAATCCCACCTTCTCCGCCAGTGAAACCTAAATTGAACTTTACGTTTGATTTAGGTTTTTCTTTTTTGTCTGCTTTTATCTGCGCTTATTGGTTTTCATCGGCTTTTATCCGCTTTTGTCCGCATTCTGAGTGAATGCGGTCTTTTTCATTTCGACGTCGGTGCTGACGGCGGTTTATGCCGCGAGAGACTCTTGACAGAAGCAGGGAGTGTGATAGGCTGTTCTGCCAAAAGGCAACAAGAAAGCCCCTCGGGGCTTGATGTGTTGGCTCTTTTATGCCTTTCACATCACACTCCCGTGAGGCTCGATGCAAGAGTACCGTGGAATAAATAGCCTTTAGATTCAAATTATAATTTCTAAGTTATATTTTTCGTTCTTTCCGTTATAAACAGAAAAGCCCCGACTTTCATCGGGACTCGTTTTGGTTGGCTTATTAAAGTATATTTCGATTTTATCATCAAAAAGCACTATTTCCTTTATGAGATAGTTTATCAATCCTTGTGCTTCAAGTGTTAATGCGAGAGTCGCAGAAAGCGGCTTAGCGTGCGACTCCGCATCGCTCGGCTTTGAATTTTCGTTTTTGCCCTCGCTGATTTTGTAGCGTGTGCTTGGCTCGGCGGAGCGAAGCGACGCCGACTTGTATCAAGACAAGCACACGCTATGGTGCCAAATATTAAAAAAATATTTATTTAGACCAGCCGTATGTGACTTAAAGTCCGTTGTGAAAAAAGTCACTTTTTGTTATAATTTGAATATACCAATCAAGGAGAATATTATGGATATTAGAGAAAAAGTTGGTAAAAGAGTAAAAGAGTTGCGAAACAAACTCGGAGTAAGCCAAGAGGAACTTGCCGATATGGTCGAACTTGATAGAACTTACATAACCAGCGTTGAGTGTGGCAGGCGTAATATTTCAATTGTTAATATTGAAAAGCTCGCAAAGGCTCTTAATGTTTCTCTAAAAGATTTTTTTGATTTTTAAGGAGTATAATATGATATACACGTTAGATGATTTTATAAGAGAGTTTGAACGCATTAAGTCGATGGGGTGGATAAAAACCCATCGCTCTGGTCCTACCGGCATTGGGAAAACTCTTGAAGATTTGCTTGGGATAGAGGAAAATAATTTTGATTTGCCAGACTTTGGTGATTATGAATTGAAATCTTGCAGAGTGGATTCTGGAAGCATGTTGACCATGTTTACTCTGTCACCACTTCCCAGAGGAGCAAATACATTTTTACGCAAGAAATACGGATATTCAAGCAATGCATATGATAATGATGAGAAGGTTTTACACGCTTCATTATCGGCTTCTCGGTTCGTTTCAATTTATAATACGGGTAATTCTTTAAAGATTGTTTGCGATGATGATAAAATTTCAATTTCATCACAAAACGGCATTGAAAATGTTTCTTGGTCGAAGGAAAGATTGAAGCGAGCTTTTGAGAAGAAATATAAGAATAAATTTGTATATGTAAAAGCTGAAACCAGAGGTTCTGGAGCAAATGAGGAATTTCGTTATATTGAAGCTTATGAAGTTTCTGGATTTGACTACGATGCCATGATACAGTTGCTTAAAGAAGGCAAAATAATTGTCGATTTGAGAATTGGGCAATATCCCGATGGCAGAACGCACGACCATGGTACTGGATTTAGAATTAAAGAAATAGACCATCATTTGTTGTTCAAAGTAAAAAGACGCATAGGCTAAAAAAGGGGCTGTCTCAAGTGCGATAAAAAGCATTTGAGGCAGTTCTTTTTTTGTGTATCAGAAAAAGATTTTGCAGAAGTAAAGAAAAAAGCCTCGAAATGAGGCAAAAAAGAGTACGACAAAAAGAGGATCGTCAAAA
>JAZSMX010000054.1:0-4900 GCA_045536125.1 Eubacteriales bacterium
GAACGACATGGCTACGATCCGACTTAGAAGAAAAAGAAATAATACGGTTTGAACCTTGCAAGGACTGCCTTGAATGAATTTTCAAGGTGGTCCTTTTTCGATTGCAGAGCGTTAATCAAAAAAGGTGCTGTCTCAAATCGATGATTTGAGACAGCCCCTCGCACGAAAAAGGCGACGGTAGGCTTTTTCGCGCCGGGGAATTTGCGGTTTTCGCTTGAAAAGACTATAAAATTTGATAAAACGATGGGCGAAAATGACGGCGTCGAGCCGGCACAGCAAAAACCACGGGGGTGTCGACCAAATGCAAAATGCATTTGAGACACCCCCTTTTTGAGGAAGAGATCCTTGCGGATTTCATTTTTATGTGTGTTTTTTTAGCCGCGCTCTCGACCGCTGCCGTACCCCCGTACGGCGACGATGTCGAGATCACGGCTTCTGATTCTGTTTGAATCAGCCCCTTTGCTCAAGTGTTTTGCAAGGAACGAGTCGGCTTGAGCTTTATTATGATTTTACGTAATAAGCCTTCATATCACGAAGCTTGACAGCTCCGTCAGCACCCGTGATCTCCAAAACGTATTTGCTCGCTCTGATTGCGCCGAAGGGACAAATGAGCTTATGTCCAACGGTTCTTCCTTCGTATATCAGGATCTTTTTATGCTGATAGGCGGGAAGATAAGCATAAAGTCGGAAGGAGGTGATCCTCTGACCGTCCGATATATCCTCCATCAGAGCCATACGGTTGGCAACCCCCACCGACGGAGTGACCTTCCACTCCTGCTTTTGCTCCTCGGGAACGGAAATCGAATACTCGTTTTCTCCCGTTTGCTCAAAATTCGGATAATCTACGGGCGTCTTGTATGAGCGGATCATCTCTCCCAGCTCCGCAAGGCGTTTTCTGTCTGCCTCGGGCAGAAGTCCGCGATCGTCGGGGCCGATATTCAAAAGGAAATTCGAGCCGTGTCCCACGGACATTTCATACATTCCGAAAAGCTCCTCCCGACTCTTGAGCGTATCCTCGTTATCATCATAAAACCAAGTGCTTCTGATTTTACAGTCGCATTCCGAGGGAAGGAATTTCGCAGCTCCGAGAACCTGTTCCTCTTTTGCCAGCTCGGAAAAATCGGTTGAGGAGACGACCAAGGGATTATTCAACGAGGCATATCCGTCCTCGTTTCCGATCCAGCGCACGCCGGGATATCCTACCGCCCCAAGATAAATCGCATCATATTGCTTCAGTATTTCAATGGCATCGTCCGGCATCATTTTTCCGGTTTTCAGATAATACTCACACCCCCAAGGGAAATGAGTAAATTCAAACCCAAACGTTCCGTCGAGCTTGGCTACCTGCTCCAAAACCCGTACACCCTCGGCAATCACCTCAGGACCGATTCCGTCCCCCGCAATCACTGCAATCTTATAGTTTTTCATCGTGTTCTCCTTTTCATAAAACAGATTTATTGAATGGTTGTTCTTCACAATCTCGTGAAATCACAAGTAAAAATACTTGTAAGGGCATTTTACGCGTGATCCAACGCCATAAGTGCACAGCACAAAGCACAACGATTTACTGCCCAATTCGTTGTGCTTGTATTGTACCATATTCTCATCTATTTTGGAAATATATTTTATATTGACTATTATAGTTTTTTGCTATATAATATTAAAAACGACGATTTTAAGGAGCATGCAATGAATATTACGCAGTTGAAATATTTTCACGCCGTGGCAACCTACCATACGGTGTCTCTTGCAGCGCAGCATTTGTATATTTCCCAGCCTTCGCTTTCCAATGCCATCAAGGAGCTTGAGAAAGAGTTCTCCGTCAATCTGTTTTACCGTCGGTATAACGGGATGTTTCTGACTCCCGCAGGAACCAAACTATACAATTTCGTAACGGATCTTCTTTCCCGATATGACGAGGTGGAAAGACTGATGCGCGCGATGGGAAAGGACAGAAAACAATTGCGGTTGGGAATTCCTCCCATGATCAGCGCTTTTCTTCTCGGGGATATTTACAAGAATTTCATCACGACCAAAAAGGACATCGATCTCAGTATTACCGAAAAGGGCAGATACGAGCTGCTTGACCGATTAAACGACGGTCTTCTGGATGCCGTTTTGATTCCCCACAATACACCGTTTGACAACGCAATTTCCGCCAAAAAAATAGGTACGCTTGAAATCGTATGCTGCGCAAGCAAGTGCTCTCCTCTTTCTCAATACACAACGGTCGATCCCAAAACCCTCTCAGAATATCCTCTTTTGCTTTTTTCCGACACCTTTTTTCAAACAAAAACGATTAAAAACTGGTTTGGAAACGCCTCTGTGGAACCCAAGATATCCTTGCAAACCGAGCAGCTCTCCACCGCACAAAATATGATAGAAAACAATTTGGCGGTTGGCTTTATGTTTAAAAAGCTTGCGCAAAAAAATCCCTCCATGATAACGCTTCCTCTGGATCCGCCCATCTGCGTTGATATCAGCATGTTGAGAAAAAAGGACTCCTATGCTCCTGACTGTATCAAAGAATTAGAGGATTATCTGCAAAAAGCGGATCTCTTCGAGAAGTAAGATTGCTTTCGTTACAGAAATGAAAATTCCCCTTTCCCGAAGCAAATAAGAGATTATGGACAAAATCAAAAGCGTTATTTTACCTGCTCATACATCCAAAGCACCGTATAACGATCCTTCAGATCCTTTGCGTATCTGACACCGTCAGCCAGCTTTTCCTCTCCATATGTTTTTTCAAATTCATCTATATACAGTCCGACGCTTCCAAGCATTTCAAGTACTTGCTCGGGTATCGGCGAATCGGCAAGGATCTCGCGGATCTCCGACCATTTTTCTACGTAAACGGGTAGCTTATTCTCATAAATCCAGCCAAGCTTATTTTGCAATGCAATAATCCCCTTGGCAGTCGTCTGATTGTTCTTCGCTCCGTATACCCGACGGATGCTCGCTTCCCATTCATCTTTATCGAATTTCTTCGTTTCGGGCATTTCTATGGTTTGAAACTCTTGACGAAGCTTTGCCGTTACGTAGGTAGAATACGCCACGTCAATGCCGTGACAAAAATATGGCTCGTTATGAAGAAGACCGGTTACTTCAAAAAAATGCGAAAGGTGATGCTCGCTTCCCGATGCGGGACGGGAGTTTCCCATATAAGCCATGGCAATTCCAACAATAACGAGCGCTCGCATCAATGCCGCAATGCTTTTTTCGTCACGCGAAACAATATCCTTACCAATTTTCGAAACGTGTGCAACCGTATCATACGTAAGGTTGTAAATATAATTGCAAAGTGGCTCTCCGTTGACTGTGTGACTCAGTCTCCAATCGTTCAGACAACTGTATTTACCGATCATATCACCGTATCCCGCTTGCAGCATTTCGATAGGAGCATCCTTCAAAATTGCCGTATCTGCTATAATTGCCTTGGGAACAGCGGCATTTGTCGTGATCTTCATTCCATCGAACAGCATCGCGGCTCCCTTGGATGCGTAACCGTCCATAGATGGCGCGGTTGCGACGATGTAATACGGAAGAGAATGCTGAAAACTTACGTATTTGCAAAGATCGTTTATAACCCCGGATCCTACACCGATCATAAGATCCGTCTTGTCACTTAAGCAGGCGTTAAGCCTTGTCACCGCTTCTTCGTTGGGGATCACAAGGGCGTCTCCGCGATACGTCAGTCGGGCATCGATCGTATCGCCGAGCAACTCCTCCACACGGTCACCGCATACCCGACGTGTATTTTCATCGCATACAAGCAGGATGTGGCGGTATTCTTTCGTCATAGCAGGAAGCTCGTTTAATGCCCCGTGGCGAATGACGACACGGTCGATCGTACAAGTGTGAGTTTTTCCGCAAGCGCAATTATCCTTAACTCCAAGAAGCTCGTCGATGTCCGCAACTGTATCATCCAGCCACGGAGCCAGCACTTCGTCAAGACGGGTATAATCGTCGATAGGAGCAAAACGGAAATCGGAGTGGTAAACGCTTTCGTCGTTGCCGCCGATACCGTAATCATCTCCGACAAAGACTACCTCGCTGTGGTCATAGCCGTTTTCCCGACACCACAGATCAAGAGCATAGTATTTGTTGAAGGGCTTGGGTGCCAGATCGAAGGAGGAAGAGCCGCCTACAAAGACATTATAGTCAGAGAACACCTCACATACCTCACTGTAAAAGGCACGGCGTTTTTTTCTGTCGGGATCAAACGCCAGCTTGTCTGCTTGATTTGCCTTTGTGCCAAGCAGGGGAAGGGTCAGACAGCCCGATGCGTGGTATTCTACGTTATCTCCGGCAAACCGTGTGAAACCGTATTTTTCCCGGATCAACGTAACCTTTTCTTCAATCGAGTCTTTATTTTCACAGTTGACAACATCATCACGTACGAGCTTAAGCTCGCCGTCGGCATATTTCGCGTACTGCATACCGTAATTTCCGATAACGTCCATAGGGAATCCGCCAAGCTGATTGTGGATACGCATACAGCTTCCCGCACCTACCATAAGCAGAGTGTAACGCTGTGAAAGCTGTTCAAGGATCGCTCGATTTTTCACGTCCAGCGGTGTCTTGTGTTGCGTGAGTGTGCCGTCAAGATCAAACGCAAATACCTTTATCATACGATTACTCCTTTACTCGCAGTCCTGCTTTTTCCAGCTCTGCTATCATAAACGCAGGCTCGTTGGAGGTTATCAGCTTTGCTCCAAGACTTGCCGCGAGCTTCATATCCTCGATGGTGCGAACAGATGCACCAACCCAAGGACGAACCCCTTGTGCTATGAGAGCATCAAAATCCTTTTTCGGATTGACAACGCCTTCAAACGCAGGAGTGCCGTCAGGATTCTTATGCCTACAAAGGCATGCGCAATAAAGCTTGTCGGGAAGTACG
>JAZSMX010000135.1:0-3288 GCA_045536125.1 Eubacteriales bacterium
CTCCTTGGCTCACAGAACGACATGGCTACGATCCGACTTCGACGTACCTTTGTACGCCTCACGCCCCGAATTCGACGCTTCTCGCCTAAATCTGCCGAGCCCCTATGGGGGTGTCTCAAATTTTCAATTTGAGACACCCCCTTGCTTTTTCGAGAATTTTGTGGTAAAATAAGAAATCATAACAAACGAACAGAAGGAAGGTCCATCCAATGAAGGATATTTCAAGAAATTTGACGATGCTCTGCGATTTTTATGAACTGACCATGAGCAACGGTTATTTTAAAAGCGGTATGAAGGACAAGATCGTATATTTCGATATGTTTTACCGCAACAATCCCGACGGCGGTGGATTTGCCGTGGTCGCGGGGCTTGAGCAGGTTGTGGAGTATATCAACGCTCTTCACTTTGATGAGGAGGATATTGCTTATCTGCGTTCCAAGGGCTGCTTTGCCGAGGAGTTTCTCTCTTTCTTGAAGGATTTCCGCTTTCAAGGGGATATCTGGGCGGTTCCCGAAGGGACGGTCGTTTTCCCGGGAGAACCTCTCCTGATCGTGCGCGGACGTGCGATTGAGGCACAGTTTATCGAGACCTACGTGCTGATGATGATCAACCATCAATCCTTGATTGCCACCAAGGCAGCGCGCCTTGCAAGAGCGGCAAAGGGAAGAGCTATCAGCGAATTCGGCTCCCGTCGCGCGCAAGGTGCTGACGGTGCGATCCTTGGCGCGCGTGCCGCTTATATCGGCGGTGTGGATGCCACGGCTTGCACGATCACGGACGAGCTTTACGGAGTGCCCGCCACGGGAACGATGGCGCATTCCTGGGTGCAGATGTTTGATACCGAGTACGAGGCGTTCCGCACTTACTGTGAGATTTATCCCGAAAGCGCAACCCTGTTAGTTGACACCTATAACGTTCTTGAATCGGGAATTCCCAATGCCATTCGCGTTTTCAACGAGGTTTTAGCTCCCAAGGGAATCAAAAAATGCGGAATCCGCATCGATTCGGGCGACGTGACCTATCTTTCGCAAAAGGCACGCAAGATGCTGGACGATGCGGGATGGACGGATTGCCGTATTGTGATTTCCAACTCCTTGGATGAATATCTGATCCGCGAATTGATCCGTCAGGGCGCACAGATCGATGCCTTCGGTGTCGGTGAGCGTTTGATCACCGCGAAGAGCGATCCCGTCTTTGGCGGCGTGTATAAGGTGTGTGCCGTGGAGCGCGAGGACGGAACGATCCTTCCCAAGATCAAGATCAGCGAGAACGTCGGAAAGATCACGACACCGCACTTCAAGAAGGTCTACCGTCTGCGCGGCAGAGATACGGGCAGGGCGGAAGCCGATCTGATCTGCGTGTGGGATGAAACCGTGGATGATTCAAAGCCCATTGAGATCTTCGATCCCGAATACACCTGGAAGCGCAAGCGACTTGAAAACTTTAAAGCAGAAGAGCTGCTTTGCCCCGTGTTCAAAAACGGTGTGCAGGTATATGAGCTTCCCACCCTGCAAGAGATCAAGGCGCATTGCAAAGAGGAGCTTGACGGCATGTGGGATGAGGTGAAGAGATTCAACAATCCTCACAACTATTACGTGGACCTCTCGGAGAAGCTCTGGGACATCAAGCAGGCAATGCTGAAATCCCGTGGGGCTTATACCGAATAACCTAAAAAACAAACGACCTTCGCTCCCCAAAAGGGAATGAAGGTCGTTTGTTTTTTTATTACTGTCAAACGTTGAAGCGGAAGAAGACGATGTCTCCGTCCTGCATCACGTATTCCTTGCCCTCGCTTCTGAGAACGCCCGCTTCCTTCGCGCCGTTCATCGAGCCGTACTTGACAAGATCGGTGAATGCCAATACCTCGGCACGGATGAATCCGCGCTCGATATCAGAATGGATTTTTCCCGCGGCGCGCGGCGCTTTGGTGCCCTTGCGGATGGTCCATGCGCGGCATTCGTCGGGACCTGCCGTGAGGAAGCTGATCAGCCCCAAGAGGGTATAGCTCGCCTTGATCAGTCTGTCAAGACCGCTTTCATCAATTCCGAGGTCGGTCAAAAACATTGCTTTTTCTTCGGCATCCAGCTGCGCGATCTCCGCCTCGATCTGACAGCAGATCGGAATGATTTCGGAATGCTCGCTCTCGGCATAAGCCTTCAAAGCGAGATACGCCTCCGTGTCGGGCTCGCTCGCGGCATAGTCCTCACTGACGTTGGCTACGTAAATCACGGGCTTACGAGTGAGCAGGGGAGTGTCGTAGAGGCAAGCCTCCTCGTCTTCGTCAAGCTCCACGGTGCGCGCGCATTTGCCCTCAGACAAAGCCGCCATCAGCTTTTCAAAGACGGCAAGCTCCGCGCCGTACTTCTTATCCGCCTTCATCGCCTTGCGCGTGCGGTCCATTCTTCTTTCCAGAACCTCCATATCGGCAAAGATCAATTCCAGATTGATGGTTTCAAGGTCTCTCATCGGGTTGATCTTTCCGTCTACGTGAATGATGTTGTCATCCTCAAAGCAGCGCACCACGTGAAGGATCGCATCCACCTCGCGGATGTTGGCAAGGAACTGGTTTCCAAGTCCCTCTCCCTTGGACGCGCCCTTGACAAGTCCCGCAATGTCCACAAATTCGATCACCGCGGGGGTGTATTTGTTGGGATGGTGCATGTCCGCCAAAAAATCAAGGCGGCTGTCGGGCACCGTCACCACGCCCACGTTGGGTTCAATCGTGCAGAACGGATAGTTGGCAGACTCTGCGCCTGCGTTGGTCAGCGCGTTGAAAAGGGTGCTTTTTCCGACGTTGGGAAGTCCTACGATACCAAGTTTCATTTTTTATTTGTTCTCCTTTATGTTCGGCGGCATGATAGAAAGAAGGGAAGTCCCACTATACACTCCGAGTCCGCAATATCGCCCTATATTATACCACACAAAAAAGAGTTTTTCAATACAAAAAGAAAAATATATCGATGAAAAAATGAAGAATTCATAGGGACAAGACGTACAAGTCGGAAATGATTTGTGCACCATTTTTTATTTTTTCATATACCTCGAATTTCTTCCGTCGCCGATCTTCTTAATACTTCCGCTTTTCACCATCTGACCAAGTACCGCTTCCACGGTTGTGGGGCTGACGTCGGGAAATATCTTACAGATCTCCGATTTGGAAATAGGTGTCAGGCTATTGAGAAGGGTTGCTTCGACACGGCTTTTCTTTGTGATCTTCTTGCCGTTGACTATAGCAAAACGCTTGCCAAGCTCCTTATAGCACATATAAACCGTGGAGAGGAAGTTTTC
>JAZSMX010000010.1:0-16274 GCA_045536125.1 Eubacteriales bacterium
CCCATGGTGTTCATGTAAGGAAGCAAAACAGCATCCTCGGTTTCAATGGGAGACATGTCGCCGACGGAAAGATTGACGTTGTAGTCCATCGTGTAGATCTTCTCACCCTCTGCGTTGTAGATCTCGCAGTTGATGTCGTCGGGCTTGTAAGCATCGATAATCACAAAGAGACCGGAGGTGAGATGGAGGTAATGGCTGGTCTCAAGAGCGTTCTTGTCGATCAGCTTCACAGGCTTGCCTTCACCGGTGTAGCAGAAGTACTCACCCTCATAGTTTTTCAGGATGAATGCGCCGTCAAGCACGGTATGGATCGCCATGCTGTTCTCGGAAGCATTGTAGAGCAGAGAGAGGCTCAGATCGTAAATACGGTTGCCGGAGTAAATGAACTTGCCGGTTCTGCGAGCGTTGGATACTTCGCCGAGAACGTTGCCCTCACCGTCGATGAGGTACATGTAATTGGAGGTGCGTGCAATCCATCTGTTGCTCTCCACCAAGGAAAGGCTCATGATCGTCTCACCGTTGATGCCGTCCACGGTGGAGAACTTAGCCTTTTCATTCACAACAAGGTTCACACCTGCACCGAAGTCGGATACCACGCGCTTGTCAACGATCGGGTATGCATAGATCAGAGCCAGTGCACTTTCTTTGTTGATTTCGACATAGGTCTCCTCATTTGCACAGTCGATCAAAGCGCCGAGGAAAAGGTACTCGCAGTCGATTTCCTTCGCCTTGTTCTCCGCACCGTCGTAAAGAACGGTGGTGACGTTGTACTTCGCCTGTGCCTTGACACTCAAAGAGATCTCGTTGGAGTCCTCGGAGGAAGAACCGTCGGAAAGAATGGCGAGCTTCTCTACGACACCGTCAATCGCGATGTCGCGGTCAGCGATGAAATCGTAATCCTTCGCATCCTCCTCAAGCTCCCAGGTGTACTGGATCAGAAGCTTGCCGCCGTCAAGATAAATGACGGAGGAAAGATCCGCATACGCGGGAATCTCGTATTCCTGAACAAACTTGAAGTTGGAATCATACATCTTGATGCCCTTGTCGCCTTCGCGGACTACGTCATAGTAGAAGTCGCCCACCTTGGCATCCACACTCTGAGGGAATGCGGAAAGAACGGAGTAATCGAACGCGTAGTTCAGCTTGCCTTCCTCGTCTGCGCGGTAGCACTTGCCGTCAAAGTAAACGGTATCCAGTGCGGTGGTAGCGCCCGTGCTGTAAGCAACGTTCTGAACAGCCACACCCGTAGCGTCGTAAAGGGTGGTCTTCTCGTCCATGACGTTGGTCTTGATGCCCAGCGCGTTGAGATTCCAACGGATGGTCTTGACCACGAAGAACGCGACGTCCTCCAGCGTTTCGATCGAAACGCTCACGTCCGTCTGCTCGCTCTCGGTTGCAGTGAAGAGCGTGTCTCCGTTGTTGATGTTGTAAACGATGTGACGGTCAAAGGTCACGCCCTTTGCGTCGGGTGCAGTCTGTGCGATGAAGTGAGCGATTCCGTTTGCACGGGATTCAACTCTGGCACCGCCCAGCTCGGTAACCTCCTGCGCAGAGGAATACAGAACTCTCTCGTCCTCGTAAGGAGCGGACTCGTTGAGAACCTCACCCAAGGACAGTACGCTTGCGGAGGAGCAGGATGCAAGTACGGTGACGAGCATCAATGCGAGCGCAAGCACGATTGTAAGCTTTCTTTTCATTAGCTTCTCCTTTGTGTTGTTTCATTTTTCGGTTTCCCGATAAGGCTATTTTACTCCCTTTGTCGCATTTTGTCAAGAGATATTCACAAATTCCTCACAAAAAAAGGACACGGAACAAATTTTCCACTTTGCTCCGTGTCCAAAAAATCAAATCTCCAAAATCACTGTGCAGTCACACCCTTGAGCGTGGGAAGCTGTCCGTCGATCACTACCCAAGGATCTATCGCCATATTGATCGTACCGAGGAAATTCGCCGTGAGAAGCGTCTCACGCTCAATGCCGCCTGCGGGCAGCGTCGCATCCATGACCTGGTTGGCTGCGGTCTTCGTAGAAAGCACCTGAGAGGTACAGCCGTATTTCAGCTCTCCACCACCCGGAGTGACCTGATACACGTATGCGCTAAGCGCCTCTGCTCTGACGTTGCCGAGTGCGAAGGAGCCGTACACGCCTGCGTGGCTCTTAGCAACCAAGCCCGACGCGGTCGCCACTCTGGGAGTGCCGTCGGGATTTTCCATGGAGACAACCGCCTCCACGTTTCCTGCCGCATAGCAATTGTAAATGTTCGTGCTGCATTCCGCAACCAAGCCGCCCGCATACGGCGTCGTGCCTTGAGGAAGTCCCTGCACGATGGCTTTGACGTCACCCGTCGCGTAACAGTAATCCAAGGATTGCTCACCCTCGTAAATACCGACAAGACCGCCCGCCATCACGCGTCTGTCCGCTACAAGCTCTTCGTTTTCAAATCCGTCTGCCTTCACGCTCACCTCTGCGACGCTCTGGAAAACAGAGCCGCCGAAGTGGAATCCAACCAGACCACCGAGAATGACAGAGTCGGTGGAGGAAGCATAGAGGGCACCGTCCGTCACGCGGCATTTCGTGATCTTACCCGCGTTGTAAGCCGCGAGAATTCCACCGTACACGCGATCCTCAACGATTGCGGTGACGTTCACCTTCTCCAAGGTAAGGTTGCTGATGGTTCCCTTGTTGTAACCGAAGAAGCCGAAATAGGAGGTGGGAACGTTGCCTTCTTCGTAACGTCCGTCCACAATGGAGAAATTCTTGATCTTGTAGCCCTTACCGTCAAGAGTTCCCACAAAGGGCTCGCTCGGAGAGCCGATCGGAATGAGCTTGGCACCGTTACAGTCAATGTCCCCGGCAAGCTCATAAACGCCGTCCATACGGAGCTTGGAAAGATCCTCCACCGAGGTGATGGGACCGTCGGGCAGAAGTGCCGATGCACCGCCGCTCTCGCCGCCCGCAGCACTCTCCAGAGTAATTTCACTCTTGATCGTCGGATATGCTCTTGCCGCAGGATTGGGAGACTCAATCTTCCAAACGTCACCGCTCAGTCCGAGCGTATCCACGTAGAAGGTTGCCGTAGCCAGTGCCGTATCATCGGCAAGCTCGCCCGCGCATGCGCCCTCAACGGTGGAAACAGGATTTTTCGCATAGCACTTTTCAAAGTCCGCACCGCCGGCAAGGAAGCCTGCGACAGAACCCTGTGCCAGCTTCTGCGCGTATGCGGAGATGCTTCCCACAAAGAGACAGCTCTTGATGGTTGCATTCGCCTTGAGTCTGCCTGCGATACCGCCCGCATAGACGGTCCAGCCCACGTCCTCACCGATGCTTGTCTTTACTTCCGCAGAGGAAATACAGCCCTCAACGGCTGCCCCCTCCGCAACGGATGCCACAATACCACCTGCCAGCAATTCGCTGGAATGTCTCTTCTGTGCCGCCTTGACAGTACCGATGCTGGCACTGTTCTTCAAAGAACCGTTCTCACGGAGAAGTCCGATGATACCGCCCGAGAAGACCTCACCCGAGGTGTCGTTCGGCATATCGATCTCCCCCTCAAAGCTACACTCGTTTGCTCTGGAGGCAATGCCCGAAACACCGCCGAAGTAGAGGTATGCGGTATTATACAGCTGAGATGCCTGCTCGTGAGGCACAAAGGAGACCTTTGCGTCCGCAAAGCAGCGTACAAGCTCCTTCGCCGTACCCGTGATGCCGCCCGCATAGATGTTTCTTGCAATATTGCCCGCCTCGACCGTACCGAGGAACGCGCATTCGCGGAGAGTCGTCGCAGTACCGGCAATACCGCCCGCATAGACGCCGGCTCCGCTCGTAGTCATGGGCGCCTTGACCGTCGCGATCGCGCGGCACTTTCTGATCTGTCCCTCTGCGGGGAGCTCCGCTGACGACGTATCCCAAGTCGCACGTCCGACCACACCGCCGATATAAGCCTCTTCGTTGGTTCTGAGCACGTGCTGTGCGTTCTTTCCGGTCACGGTGACGTTGGTGACGGTACAGGAATCGATGATTGCCGTTTCCGCGTCACCCGTTACAGCGCCCGCACGGACCGTACCGTACTCGCTGTTGGCTGCCGTCACGGTAGAATCCTTGACCGTGCATCCTTCTATCTTCCCCTCATAAACCGAGCCCGCGATCGCACCGACGCTCTCGGTAAAGCCTTCCGTGGTGACGTTGGCAGCGCTGACGGTCAGATTCTTGACCGTACCGCCGTGAACGACACCGAACAGTCCGAAGTTGACAAAATATTCAATCGAACCGACCTTGACCTGCTTCGCCTCGGTCGCATCGGAGACCTTGAAATTGGAAATGGTGTGTCCGTTTCCGTCAAAGATACCGCCGAATGCGGCGATCGGAAGCCACTCCTCACCGTTCAGATCGATATCCGCATCCAAACGGAAGTAGAGATCCTTGCAGATCGTAGCCTCATCCGCATCCGTGGTGGCATCCACCAGTCGGAGCAGATCGTCTCTTTCGGTGATCAGATAGGGAGATGCCTCCGTACCCTCACCCGAAAAACCGGGAATTGTCTCACGGGGGGCTTCCTCGGATGTGCTTTCGGATTCCGACGAGGCGTCCGAACCGTCGCCGAAAAGTCCCGCACAGCTCGCCAAAGGAAGTGCCAGCGTGAAGCAAAGCAACAAAGCAAGCAGTTTTTTCATAACTGTCCTCCATAAAGTATAAAAAAGTATGTGGAAAAGGCTTCCACGCCCTCATTTTAGCACACCCTCCCCTCAAAGTCAATGCCAAGTTCAGAATTTTAAAAAAAGTTCACATGTCCCCTCTCTCCCTTCTTCCCCTTGACAAATCCCCCCTCTTGTGCTACAATTGTGCGGTATGAACCTATCGGAGGATTGCAAAGTGGATTTTAAAATACTGATCTACGCCATCGGTCTTGGCGTTTCCCTTGCCATGGACGCTTTTTCCGTTTCCCTTGCCAACGGTCTCGGAGAGCCGCGGATGCGCGTGCGGAAGGTGGTCTTAATTGCGGGAATGTTCGCTCTGTTTCAGGCATTGATGCCGCTGCTCGGTTGGATATGTCTCCATACCGTGGTGAGCCTTTTCTCCGCGTTTGAAAAAATCATCCCGTGGATCTCTCTCCTGCTTCTCGGTTACATCGGAGGGAAAATGCTATTTGACGCTCTGCGCCACAAATGTGCGGAAGAAACATCCCCCGTAAGTCTCGGCTTTGGGGCACTCACCGTACAGGCAATCGCCACCTCGATCGATGCCCTCACCGCAGGTCTCGCCTTCGCGGAATACAACTTTTGGGAAGCCCTCTTCAGCGCCACTGTCATCGCCTTGATCACCTTCATCCTCTGCCTTGTCGGTGTCATCATCGGAAAACGCTCGGGCACGTTTCTCTGCAAAAAGGCGGGGATTCTCGGGGGTGTGATCCTCATTCTGATCGGGGTAGAAATTTTTCTCACCGGCATTCTTTGACGGGCGAAAAATAGGGCGCAGAACAAAAACGCCAAACAAGCCGCGCTCTCGACCACGTCGCCGTACAAAGGTACGGCAGAGGTCGTGAACGCGGCTAAAAAACGCATTGATTTTGAATTTCGAAGAAATCCACCCGATTCCTGTCTCATTTTCTGATTTTACCGGAAAACGGGACTTTTTTCTTTTCTCCACGGGCTTTTTCGTTCTCGTCAAATGTGACAGCCCCCTTTTTTTGTCTCTCTTTTGGAATTTTGTGAGTTTTTTGATTTGCTGTTTTGGGTAGAGTGCGAAAATAAATTCCAAATTCGGAAAAATATATTCCGAAAACCTCTTGACAAAGCGGGGAAAGTGTATTACAATATAGGCAAGATGAAAAATGCGGCGGCAAAAGGGCGCGTCGCGAGGAAAGGAAACAGGTATTATGGCAGCAACGAAAAAGACAAAGGCTCCCGTGCCGCAGAATTTGGACGTTGACGGACGCGCAGAGGCGCTCAAGACCGCGCTCTCGCAAATCGAGCGCAACTTTGGCGCAGGCTCGGTGATGCGCTTGGGAGAAAATACGCACATGGAGATCCAGGCAATCCGAACGGGCTCACTTTCCTTGGATATGGCGCTCGGAATCGGCGGTGTTCCGCGCGGACGCATTGTGGAGATCTTCGGGCCCGAATCGTCGGGTAAAACGACGGTGGCTCTGCATATCCTTGCGGAGGTGCAGAAGACGGGCGGCACCGCCGCGTTCATCGACGCGGAGCATGCCTTGGATCCCATCTATGCCAAGGGGCTGGGAGTGGATATCAACGAGCTGTTGGTGTCTCAGCCCGATTGCGGTGAGGACGCGCTTGAAATTTGTGAGGCACTTGCGCGCTCGGGTGCGGTGGATGCCATTGTCATTGACTCGGTAGCGGCGCTCGTTCCCCGTCAGGAGATTGAGGGCGACATGGGGCAGTCCATGGTCGGTGTCCAGGCGAGAATGATGTCCCAGGCAATGAGAAAGCTGTCGGGTGTGATCTCCAAGAGCAATTGCGTGGTCATCTTCATCAACCAGATCAGAGAAAAGGTGGGTGTCGTTTACGGCAACCCCGAAACCACGACGGGCGGTCGTGCGCTCAAGTTCTTCGCTTCCGTGCGAATCGACGTGAGAAAGACCGAGCAGCTCAAGGACGGAAACGATATTTACGGAAACCACGTCAAGTGTAAGATCGTCAAAAATAAGGTGGCGCCCCCCTTCCGTGTGGCGGAGTTTGATATCCTTTACGGAAAGGGAATCTCTCTCTCGGGCGAGATTCTGGATTTCGCAATCTCCCTTGACGTGATCAAGAAGAGCGGCTCGTGGTTCTCTTACGAGGGCGAGCGCATCGGACAGGGGAAGGAGAACGTGCGCCGCTTGCTGGAGAACAGTCCCGAATTGCTTTCGGAGATCGAAGCCAAGGTGCGCGCGCTCAGCGCCGATGCTCCCGCGCTGACGGACGAGGAATTCGAGGTGGAAGAGGATGAGGATGATTTCGACCTGCGTCTCTCCGACGACGGTGAGTGAATCCAAGGAGGAACACGGGATTCGCATCACTCTGCGATCCCTTCGCGCACAGAATGACGGCGCAGAGATCCAGCTTCAATTCACCCTTGAGAACGGTACGCAGTGTGAGCAGAAAACGATTCTTCTGACCACGGAGCAATATACAGAACTCAAGCCCCGTCGGGGCGAGATTTCGGAAGAGCTGTATGAGAGCTTGGAGGCAGCGGGGGAGCTTTGCCGCGCCATCCGAAGCGGGGAGAGCTTGCTCTCCTACGGTGCGAATTCTACGTCCATGCTCACCTTGAAGCTGATGCGGAAGGGCTACTCCCGTGAGACTGCCACCGCAGCCGCGCAAAAGCTCCTTTCCATGGGGTTCATTGACGAGGTGAGAGACGCTTGCCGCGAGGTGGATCGCGCGCTTGCCAAGCTGTGGGGAAGAAAACGCATCCGCGACCGTCTCTACAGCCGCGGATTCTCTTCACAGACGGTCAAAGCGGCGGAGGAGGGGCTGTCGGACGTTGACTTTGCCGACCGCTGCGCGACCTTGATCCGCAAGCATTACGCAACGATTCCCGACGAAGCGGACGAGCTTCGACGCATGATGGCGCTTCTCTCGCGCTACGGATATTCCGTCAGCGAGATCCGTGCCGCCATCACCGCGTGCCGTGGGGGATGACATAAAACAGAGTGGGGGTGTCTCAAATTTTCAATTTGAGACACCCCCCACGTTTTTTATCTCGTTTTTTGTTCACCCGCTCCGTTACGGGATGGGTTGATCGAAGAGAAGGTCGGTATTTGAGAGGGCATCGTTATGGATGCCGATTTTGATTTGCTCCCAATCCGCTTGGCTGCCCTCATAGCGGACGGTGGCAAGGTGGCTGCCGTTTCCGAAGGCGGAAGCACCGATTTCGGTGACGGTACAAGCGAAGAAAACCTCACCGAGCTCCTTGCAGTCATAGAATGCCATTTGCGGAATCATATCTCCCGACGTGATGACGACGGAACGCAATTCTTTGGAAGCGACGGAGGGAACGAGGAGGGCGGGGAGACGTGCACTTTGGATCTTGCATCTTGCAAACGCGCCCGCGCCTGCGGTGACGGCTTCGCTCTTGACGGTGAAGGTCACAAGTCGGGCGCAATCCGAAAAGGCGGACGCACCGAGCTCTTGAAGATCCTCGCCCAGTGTCAATTCTTCGATGGCGCGGCAGCCCTCAAAGGCGCTCTCACCGATGGAGAGGAGGGAATCGGGGAAGGAGGTGTCGGAGAGGTCGGTGCAAGCGAAGAAGGCAAGCGCACCGATATACTTTACCCCCTCGGGGAGTGTCATGGATTTCAAGGACGCGCCGAGAGAGGTGAAGGCATGATCCGCAATCCCCACCGTTTCCTCGCGGATTTCGAGTTCCTCCAGCAGCGGCTTGCAGCCCACCGCCCAATTGTCCACGTAAAGAATTCCGTCTTCCTCTTCCATGAGCCCTGAAGCGCCCAGGAAGGCATCCTTTTCGATCACGGTCAAGGCATCGGGAAGGGAGAGAGAATCCAAGGCGGTACAGCCGTGGAAGCAGTTTTTCGGGATTTTGGAAAGCGTTTTTGGAAGCTGCACGGCTTCCAGCAAGGTACAATCCGAAAAGCAGCCCGTGCCCAGGGAGGTGACCGTCTCGGGAATTGTGACGTCCTTGACGAGGGATGCGTAAAACGCATAATTGTAAAGGGAATAGGGAGCGTCCCTATGCGTCGTGGGGAGGGTGACGGTGTCACGGTCTCCCTCGTAGGCGATGAGGAAGGAGGAGTCCTTCGTTTCGAAGAACAGAAAGTCTCCGTCACGGGTGATGGCAGTGCTGTCCTTAACAAGGGAGACGTTCTTTGCGTAAAGGGCAACGCAGCCGTGCGCGTCGCTTCCCATCTTGAAGGAAAGCGTGGAACGGTTGGAGAGCTCAATCAGCTTCTCGCACCCCAAAAAGGCATTCTTCCCGATGCTTTCAAGGGATGCGCCCAGGGTGACGGAATAGAGGGAGAGGCATCCGCGGAAGGCGTTCTCTCCGATGGAGACGACGTCTCCCTCCATGGCGACGGTCGGGATGCGGATACAGCCGTAGAACGCGGAAGGACCGATGGAGGAAAGGGAGTTCGGGAAGGAAAGGCTCGCAAGTCCCGTGCAACCGATGAACGCGCCCTCTTCGATGACCGTCAAGCTGTCGGGAAGGGAAATTTCCTCAAGAGCGGTCTGTCCTGCGAAGGCATACGCCCCGATGACGGTCACAGAGCCGTCGTTCGGGATGCGCGAGGTCCTACAGCCTGCGATCACGCGGCGCGTGCTTTTATGGAGCAAGGTATGATCGACGGCAACGTAAACGGGATTCCCCTCTTCCACGGTGATGGATTCCACCCGATCGCAATAGCGGAGGAAGCCGTCCCCGATCTTGGTGACGCTTTTGGGAATGAAAATCTCCTTTGCGCGGTTGCAGCCCCAGAATGCCGCTTGATCGACGGTGCTCACCCCGTCGGGGATGTGATAGACCTCCTTCGTGCGGTCCTTGACACCAAGGAGCACGGTTTCTTCCCTCTCGGTGCGCGTGACGTAGTCTTCCGGTGCCCGGGCGGGCTCATCGGGGGAGGAAAGGAGCGGCGGCGCGGCGCAGGCAACGCATGGCAGCATCAGAAGTAAGGCGAACAGGCACGCAAGGGCGCGTGCGACGTTTTTTTGGAAAGATATCATAGAGGATCTCCTTTGGGGATCTTTTTTTACTAACGTATATTGTATCACTGTTTCTTCCTTTTGTCAAGGCGCGCGGGGGCGGCTTTTCCGTTGGAACGGTTCGCTTTTTGGGACGTTCCCATGAACAATTTTTCAAAAACGCGAAAACGGTTCGGTCGGAGTGAAGGGAAACGACGGATTTCGGTCGGTGCGGTTGATGTGACAAAACGCGAGAAATTACGCAAATAAGTATACGATGATCTGCACGGATACGGCATTTTTGAGCCGCTTTTTTTGTAGATTCTTCACAAAGTTTCGTAAAAACGCAAAATAACAAAATATTTTACTTGACATTTACGCAAAAACGTGGTATAATAGGCACAAGTTGAACGTGAATGCGTAAAAATAGAAGCTCGGACGGAAGACAGATTCCTTTTGGTAGGTGATCCGCCGACTTATTTTTTGATTTTGTATTACGTAAAAACGGAATCGCGAAAATGGAGACAACAAAAAAGAAAGGAGAAAAGCATGTGTGATATTTGCAGACGCGAAGAGTGTCTTGACATGTGTCCCAACAATCTGCGCGCCGCCACGGCTTCCCAGTATTGTGTGAGCTGCGGACGTCCCCTTTACCGTGGGGAGACCGCGTACGATCTGGACGAGGGCGTGCTTTGTGAGGACTGTGTCAAGGACGCGGCATTCGAGGTGATCGACTGATCGGTGGGCAATTTGGCGCGCCGTGTTGCGGACGCTCCCTTTGAGTGCGTGCGATGCAGTAATTGGGGGAAGTGACGGTGAGAAAAGGAGAACAAATGAAAAAGCAGGACGGTTTGGGAACGGCATTGACGTGCGCGACCTCCAAAAAGCGACTCTTGCGCGCTTTGAGCCTTGCGGAGCGGCTGCTTCTGCGACGCCTGGAGCGGGCTTTGACGGACGAGGACGAGATCGACACGCTTCTGTCTCTTGCGAGCGAGTGCGCTCTTGGGGAGGGCATGAATGAAAAAACGAGACGGGAGCTGCTCTCCCGTATTGAGGCAATCCGATGCGAGGATCTGTCAAAGCTCTGTTCCATCATCGGGCTTCTTTGCGAGAAGGAGATGCTATTGGGGAGCGGTGACGGAGGGGAGAGCAGTGCGAGCGCGGCTGCCCCTTGCCGATTCGAAGAGCTTTAAGGAGGGGGACGGAGAGAGGATTGTGACGGTTGCGGATCTCATTGAAAAACGGAAATTGCGATGGGGGGAGCGCCACGACCTTGCGTATGACCGACGTCTGACGGCGGCAGGGGTGGCGTGCATCCTGGAGGACGAGGGGATGCGACGGGAGATCCTTTTGCGCCCTTACCTTCTCATTGAGGCAATCTTTTTGATCGTGGACAAGAAAAAGGAAACCGTGCCCTTCTTTTTCAACGAGGTGCAAAGAGATTTTATCGAGCAGTTTGAACGCTTCGGGACGGGGAAGCCCTATTACATCTTGAAGGGGCGGCAGCAGGGCTTTACCTCCTTGATCACGGCAATGCAGCTTGCCTATGCCATCGTCCGCAAGAATTTCTCGGGAATGACGCTTGCCGACACCGCTGACAACGCGCTTGCCATCTTCAACGACCGCGCGCGTGCCGTTTACGAGCGGCTTCCGAAGGAGATTCTTCCCACCGAGCGCTTCAGCTCCAAAAGAGAGCTTTACTTCGACGTGCTCAATTCCTCATGGCGCGTTTCCACCGCCACGGGAAATACGGGACGCTCGCGCACGCTGAATTTCGTGCATTTCTCGGAGGTCGCCT
Source organism: Eubacteriales bacterium (assembly GCA_045536125.1). GTDB lineage: Bacteria > Bacillota > Clostridia > Oscillospirales > CAG-272 > UMGS1865. The sequence goes on from JAZSMX010000010.1 coordinate 11,433, forward strand.
TTTACGACTGCTCTCTCTCAGATCTGCAAAAGGGGATCGGAGAAGCCATGACCGAGGACGCGATCTGCATCTATGAAACGACGGCAAACGGGCTTGGGGAGGCGGAGGAGCTTTGGAAAAGCGGCGCGTGCCGAAACCTCTTTTACGAGTGGTGGCGCACACGCGAGTACCGATGCTCCGACCTCTCCTACCTTACCACCAACGATCCGTGGCTGCGCGCGCGGATTGAGGTGCTGCGAGAGCTGGGGCTTGAAGAAGAGCAGATTGCTTGGTACTGTCGGAAATACGACGCTTACCTTGACAAAAGCACCATCCGCCAGGAGTACCCCTGCACGCCCGAGGAGGCGTTCGTTTCGGGGGGAGACTGCATCTTTGACCGTGAGAGGGTGAGCGCGGCGATTCTCGCGTCCTCCCAAAAGCCGCAGGCGCGGCGCGGATACTTCACCTACCGACGGCGGCGCGAGGACGTCACCGATGCGGAGGGCAACGTCATCGATACGCAGCTTCTGATCGAGGACGTCGCCTTTTGCGATTCCCCTACGGGGTATATCCTGCTCCATGAAGAGCCGAGAGTGCAAAAAAATCCTGCGGGCGAGACGGTTGCCCTTGCCCCCTATACCCTGGGGGGAGACACTGCGGGGGAGGGATCGGACTACTTTACGGGCAAGGTCATTTGCGATCTTGACGGGAGGACGGCGGCGACGCTTTGCGTGCGGCACATGGATGAGGATCTTTATGCCGAGCAGATGTATTGCTTAGGTGCTTATTACCATCGGGCACTCATCGGGATCGAGATCAACTATTCCGCTTACCCCGTGCGCCTTCTGGAGCGCACCTACCGCTATCCGAACCTTTATTACAGAGAGAAGGGCGCGTGGGAGGGAGGCGGTGTGAGACGGTCGCCCGGCTTTGAAACCACGGCGCGGACGAAGCCACTCATCATCTCGCACCTTGTGTCGGTTTTAAGGGAGGACCCCTTTCCCGAATGCGACCGAGCGACCTTGGGGGAGCTGCTGACCTTTACGCGCTTGCCCACGGGAGGGATGGGCGCTTCGTCGGGAAAGCACGACGACCTTGTGATGGCGCTTGCCATCGCACACTATATCAGCTCTCTCTCTCACCGCGGCTGGGAGAAGGTCGAGGGACGGTGGGAGGAGGGGCTTGAGGGGCTCTTTCACACCGAAGAGCCAATGAGCGAAAACGCACTTTACATGAGTTGGGAGGAGAAATGAAGATGCGACGACGGAAAAAAGAAGACTTGGAGGCGCGTGTTGCGCGCTTGGAGGAGGAGCTGGCTGCCATCCGACGGGAGCGTGAGGGGCACTCGCTCTCGGAGCTTCTGACGGGCGACGGAACGGTGCCGCTTTCCAGAGTGATCAGCGAATATCTTTACGGTGAGGAGGAAGGAACGAATGGATGAAATGGCTTCGGATCGCGTCACAGAGCTGTGGCGTATGTTCCGATGCGGACGGGAGTACCAGAGTGCAAGGGGACTGACACGCATTCTTCCCACCTGTGTCCGCTTTTACGAGGGCGACCAATGGGCACCGCCGACGAAGAACACAAAGAACCTTCCGCGTCCCGTGGTGAACTTTACGAAAATGATTTGTCGCTCCAAAAAGAGCGCGATTCTTGCCACCCCCCAGCGCATCCTCTACCGCTCCTATGACGGCTCGGTGGATACGGAGCGTCTGAACGCGTTTGCCGAATACATTCAGCGAGAGCTCGGTCAGGAGGAGCTGGACCGCCGCGGTATCGACTGCGCGGTCAAAAAGGGAACGTACGTTTACCACTATTACTGGGACAAGGACGCAAGAGGACTGCGCGGACGCACGGGCGGTGCCTTGCGCGGAGAGCTGTTAGAGCCTCTCAACGTCTTTTTTGCCGATCCCACGGAGACGGACGAGCAAAAGCAGGATTGGATTCTCATCGCCACACGGGAGCGCGTGGAGGCGGTGCGCGCGATGTGCCCCACAGAGAGAGACCGGGAATTGATCGGCGCGGATTCCGAAGCCGATCCGTACGCGACCGCCGACAGGTCGGGGGAGGGGCTTGTCACCGTTTTGACACGGTACTTCCGAAAAAACGGAGAGGTCTATGCGGAGCGCGCGACGAGAAGCGTGGCATTGGGCGACGCCTATCCCATCACCCCCGAAAAGGAGCGGTATCTTGTCTGCCTTGGGGGCGAGAACGGGGAGGCGCAGGCTTGCGCGGACGGTGTACGCGCCACACTCTATCCCATTGTCGTAGGGCAGTACGAGGCGCGCGAGGGGAGCATTTACGGTCTTGGCGAGGTGGAGGGGATCATTCCCAACCAGCGCGCCGTGAATTTCAACCTCGCCATGATGCTGCTCTCCGCCCAAGAGAACGGCTGGGGCAAATACGTGGTACAGAAGGATGCTCTGCGTGGACAGGTGATCACCAACGAGCCGGGACAGGTGCTGACCGATCACACACCGGGGGGCGGTGGCATCCGCCGTCTTTCCGATCACGCGCTTCCGTCCTATCCCATGCAGATCGTCGAGGCACTGACGCAATTGACGCGCACGGTCACGGGCGCATCCGAGGTGATGACGGGGGAGGTGCTCAGCGCAAGCATGTCGGGCGCGGCGATCGCACAGCTCCAGAGCCAGGCACTCCGCCCCGTGGAGGAGCTTCGCCGCGGCTTTTGCAAGGTCAAGGAGAAGCAGGGGATGATCCTTTTGCAGTTCTTCCGACTGTATTACACCGAAGCCCCGTATCCCATCCGCGAGGAGGGAGACCGTTACCGCTATGGGCTGTTCGATTCCTTCCTCTTTCGGGATGCGGAATTGGAGGTCACGGTCGAGTCGGTGGGCGGCACGAACGCCTCTGCCGCGGGGGACATCAGCGCGCTTGACGTGGCGTTGAAGAACGGTGCGATCACCATCAAGGACTATTTTGAGCTATATCCCTCCGACGCGCTTTCCAACCGTCGGGAGCTGCTTTCTGCCATCGCAAGGGCGAGGGAGGAAGCTGAGGGAATGAACGTATGAAATCTTCCTTTGGGAAGTGCTCATAAATGACGCAGGCAACGCGGAAAAATCCAATCAAGGAAAGGAACAAAGCATGGAAGAAAACAAAGCGAAAACAACCGAGACCGAGGAGCTGCTCTCCCCGTCACGGGACGGCGCGGACGCGGACGCCGTCACTTCCGAGGAAGCGTGCCCGTCGCCCAAGGAGGCGATCTCTTCTCAGGAGCCGGCGCGCGACGTCAACCGAGAAAACGCAAGGCGCAGACGTGAGGAGGAGCGGATTCGTCTGCTGGCTTCGGAACGGGAGCGCGCGATCATCGAGACGCTGGACGGCAAGAATCCCTTTGACGGGAGTGAGATGCGCGATGGCGGTGACGTGGAGCGATTCCTTCTGATGAAGAAGGAGAGACTTGAGAGGGAAGAGGCACAGACGCGCGAAGCGGAAGCAAAGGAGGAATGGTTCCGCGCGGACCGAGACGCCTTTTTGGCGGCGCACCCCGACGTAGACGTGGACGCGCTGATCCGTGACGAGCATTTCGTGCGCTTTTCCCAAGGGAGAGTCGGACACGTTCCCATGAATGAGATCTACGAGGGGTATCGCGCATTCCTCTCCGCCTTTGACGAGAAGGCGAAGAGCCTTGCGGCACAGGCACTGGCAAACAGTGCGTCGGGTCCCGGGGCGCTCGGCGGCACGAGACGTGCCGAGAGCGACAGCTTCACGGCGGACGAGGTTCGCAGAATGAGTCCGCGTGAGGTCAGGGAAAATTACGAAAAAATCAGACACAGCATGTCAAAATGGTAAAAAGGAGAATCGAATATGGCATACGAAAATTTTATTCCCACGGTGTGGAACGAGGCGATCCAGAGAGAGCTTGAGGGCTCTTACGTCTTTGTGGAGGACTGCAACCGTCAGTTCGAGGGAGACGTCAAAAAGAAGGGGGACAGCGTGCGAATCCTCGGTGTCGGCAAGCCCACCATCAAGAAGCTGGAGCGCACGGGCGCATCGGGAGATATCGAAGGTCCTGAGGAGCTTGCGGATTCCTCGGTGACGATGTATATCAAGCAGATCAGCTACTTCAATTACATGGTGGGCGACGTCGATCGCGCCCAGGCGGTCGGCGGACTGATGGACGCACTCTCCAAGGAGACGAGCGAGGCGCCTGCCGACGAGGTGGACACCTACGTCGCCGGCTTTGCGACCGACGCGGCGGTGGAGAAGCTCTACGAGAGCCCCGTCAAGGTGGTCTCGGGTGAGGGAGCAAACGGCGAGAAGAACGTCCTCGACGTACTGGACGAGGCGATTGAACGTCTTTACGAGCATGACGTCAAGAATTCCACCGAGGTGATCGTGACCGTCTCTCCCCGTTTCTACACCCTCTTCAAGCGCGCCTACATTGCACGCAACACCGACAACGCGGAGATGCTCGGTAACGGCCGTGTCGGACGTTACGGAAACGTGACGGTCAAGATGTCCAACAACGTCAAGAAGACCGACGACGGTGCGACCGACAACATCATGATCCGCACCAAGCGCGCCATCGCGTTTGCGCAGCCTCTGACGCACACCGAGGCGTACCGACCGGAGAAGAAGTTCGCGGACGCGGTCAAGGGCTTCATTCTTTACGATGCGCAGATCGTCCGTCCGGGGGAGATTTGTAACATTAACGTCAAGTACGCATAAAAGACGGGCGGACACATTTGACGAGACCGAAAAAGCCCGTAACAAAAAGGAAAAATTCATGTTCTGAAAGCAGCGGAGCACGGACGGAAAAAGGTTGAATTCCTTCGGAATTCTCCAATATGGATACGGGCTAATTCTTGCGTCGAATTTGGGGCTCGACGTACCTTT
>JAZSMX010000111.1:0-23932 GCA_045536125.1 Eubacteriales bacterium
ACGACATGGCTACGATCCGACTTCGTTCCTCAAACAGTATAAACTTTTCGGGTTCTGCAACCCCGAGAACGTCACGCACGAGTGCAAGCCAAAAGGATTGGCTGTCGCTCTTTTCGTCGCCGCGGTCTTTCCAATATTCCGCAAATGCCTTAGCGGCTTTCTTTCTATCTGCTTCTGTCATCTTGTTTCTCCAATATTAAAGATTTTTCATATATCTTGAATTTCTTCCGTCGCCGATTTTCTTGATACTGCCGCTTTTCACCATCTGACCAAGTACCGCTTCCACGGTGGTGGGGCTGACGTCGGGGAGAATCTTGCAGATCTCCGACTTGGAGATGGGTGTCAAACTATTGAGAACGGTTGCTTCCACCCGGCTTTTCTTAGTGATCTTTTTGCCGTTGACAATCGCAAAACGCTTGTCCAGCTCTTTATAGCACATATAAAGTGTGGAGAGGAAGTTTTCGATGAAGGGGAAATAGTCGTTTTCGTTCGTATCCCAGCCGTCCGAGGATTGCTTCAGAGCCTTGTAATAGAAGCCCTTATAATTGTTGATCTGTTCCTCAAAGGAAATGTATTTGCCCGCGTCAAACCCATTTTTATAGAGCAATAGGAGCGAGAGCAGACGGGACATTCTGCCGTTTCCGTCACGGAAGGGGTGAATGCAAAGGAAATCAAGAATCACGCAGGGGATCAGCAAAAGCTGGTTGATATTTGCATCATTTCTTGCATCAAGATAGGCAAGCTCAAGCTGTTCCATTGCTTTCCCCACCTCACGCGCAGGTGTGGGACGAAAGCGCACACGACGGTTGCCGTCGGCATCGACCTCCAAAATCACGTTATCATCGGTCTTATATTTTCCGCCGAACTCATATCCCGCAATCGACATCATCATTTCGTGCAAACGGAGAATATCACTCTCGCGGAAATCAATATATTCGTGTCCTGTGTGGATGGCGTTCAGTGCGTCTCGGTATCCCGCGATCTCCGCCTCATTATGATTGAGAGGTGCGCTGCTGCCGCTGACGATGGCGGCAATTCTGTCGTCGCTCGTTACAATCCCTTCAATAGCGTTAGAACTTTTAACCGACTGTATTTTAGCTACGGCTTCCAGCTCGGTGAAAATCTTGGCATATTCGTCTTTGCGAACGCCTGCCATTGTTTTTAATTCTGCAATACCCGTTGTCAGATTGACAAGCCGCGCGGGGAGCAGCCCGTTATTCAAAAAAGAGTAATCAAATTTTCTCATATTCATTCCTCCATATCTGCATATAGTATACCACAAAATATGCAGTTTGTCAATAGAAGGATGGGATTGAATTGCATATATATTTAAAATTAATATGCAAATAGGGCATACAAATCGTTTTCGACTTGTACGCCCTTTTTTCTTGTTGCATTGGCTTTTCGCATATTCTTTTGACGTTGCCGTTTCTCCCATGCAGATGCCTTGTGTACCATTTACTCTACCATTTTTTTCGTTTTTTTAATTGTTTTGGTCAGAACGGTTGACTTTGTCTCCGTTTTGTGTTACAATATCAAGGTAAGTCATCGGAGGACAGTACACCGTAGTGTAGGGGATCGTAAGCAAATGCTTGCAGGCCGCCTGTCAGATAAGATGTCGAGTGAGCTCGGTTACGCTTTTTTGCGTTGCCGGGTATTTTCTTTTTTTGGGAGGTACTAATGAAAAACACAAAAGTGACACTTGTTCCGCTTACGGAAGACGACCGCGAGAGGTTTATTCTTGATAATCAATGGGCGTTTAAATACGGTGCAATGATGGAGTTCGGTGAGCGGGACAATCATATTGACGGGGACGGTGAGATCATCTCGCGCAAGACGATCGAGGATTGTATTGACGATGCGAACAATGAAGCCTATCGCATTATGCTTGACGGCGAAAGGGTGGGGGGCGTGATTTTGAAAATCGATAAGGAAACGCACCGCAATCACCTTGAGATTCTTTTTGTATTGCCCGAGGCGCACAGCAAGGGAATCGGATACGGTGCGTGGCAGGCAGTGGAAGCACTTCATCCCGAAACGAAGGTTTGGGAAACCTGCACACCTTATTTTGAGAAGCGAAACATCCATTTTTATGTGAATAAGTGCGGTTTTCAAATCGATCAGTTTTGGTGTGAATATTTTCAACCGGATCACGAAAAACCGGACGAGGATGAACATGATCCCGACGAAGGACCTGATGAAATGTTCCGATTTATTAAAGTGATGAAATAAAATAATAAAGCGGCAAGGAACATTGCATCCTTGCCGCTTTATTGCTGACAGTGCTTTTTTGCTTTTTTCAGTTGCTGTCACGATCCTATGGATTGGACTCTGTCTCCTCTTCGAGCTTGTCAATGGCATTTTGTGCCACCGTCAGGACGTGATCCAAATCTTTCATGATCGGTATGAGCCAGACTCTTCTGACGTCTTGATTTGCGATCGCCTTGCCGTTTGCATCCACGGTATAGAAATCTGCCGCCGTAGCATATGCTTCTTCCACGACTCTGATGCCTGTTCCCGCATAGTTTTGATTTGCAATCATTGCTTCGGCACGGACAAGAAGGCTTTGGAATTCTGTGATAGCAGATTGGTCTACGGTTTGCATCAAGGTCTTGATCGAAACGTCGGCTCCTACATCGTAGGAATAATCCTTTGTTACGCTATAAGAAGAAGCGTAGGATTTCCAGTTGTCGGTTACAAACGAACCGGTTCCGCCATACTCACCACGGTATCCCACAATGTTCGCTTGCCCATAGTAGCTATCTCCGACCTGGTACCAGTCACTGACCGTGTTGCCCTGCGCATCACGGTTGCAGGTGAACACCGTAACGTATACGGGTGCCCATCCATTGGCTTTATCCAATGGGTCTACCGTCATATAAAGAGTCATTTCGCATCCTCTGTACGTGACGTCACCGTATTGGTTATATCTTACCGTGTAATCGTCTCCGGTCATCTCGTTGCCGTCGAGGTTTTCGTGCTTGATGATGACCCACGCCTTTTGCGCTTGACCGTTTACCATCATAGTCAACTGTCCCGCGAAAAGAGTTTCAACCGTCATCATATCGTTGTCGACTGCATTTCCTACGTTTCCGACGTAGTTTGAGGTCCATTCCTGTTCACCGTCAAATTTATCATCGAGGACGTCAACGAGCTGTTCATACGTGGAGGTTACGTTCAAAATATCCATGAATTTATGGTGAACGATATCATAAGCCTTGTCAATGGAATCAACGTTGATGCCGAACTGGAAATTCAGCATGGTATTCAGATCCAAGCTTGAGCTGACACTTCTGCCTACCGTGTAGGTTACCCGAAAAGTCAGTGATTCTTTGGGGGCGACGCGGTTTCCGTCAGGGAAGCTGGTCACAACTCCCAATTTGTTGTTGACATTTGAAGTGCTGACGTACGAGTTGTTTCCATAGGAGGTCATGTAATACAATCCGCGATATGCATACTCCCGTTCGGTATTGTTCAATACCGTAATTTCGTAAACCGCCGTAGCAGCACCGCTGCTTTTTCGACCGATCACGGATTGCACTGTTGTCGAATGTCCGATGAAGGATATGGAGAGGCTGGAGTCCGTATTGCTTTTGGAGATTTCTTTGATATCGGTGATGAACAAGCCCTCGGGAATTTCAATTCGCAATTTTCCGGTAACGAACAAGTTGCCTGTTACGGCAGCGTATCCCACACAAGTGAATAAACACATCAAGGAGAGTGAGATACAAAGCAGGCTTTTCAACCAAAGTTTCATGATCATCACTCTCCTTTCTGTTATCGTTTAATTTTGATCTTCGTTTTCTTTCACGGGAGTGATCATGGCGGTGAAGATCTGTTCCGCCTTGCGCTTGACGACTCCGATGATTTTTTTGAAGGTGCAGTTGCGTGATTGGGGAGAAACCTTGTGGTTTCCGCGAGCGACCTCTGCCTCACGAACGATTTCCTTATCGTTTTGAGCGTCTCTTGTAGTAACAAGAACAACGTCGCCGCTTTCGACTTCATTTCCGTTCGGATCGTATTGAAGGGTTTCTTCGGGACTATCCTTCAAGAATACGTCGATTACATCCGCACCGATCTCCTCGGATTCTTCCGCTTCCGGAATCGAGGCGATCAATTCCTCAACCTCTTGATCTTGTTCTTCGGTTTCCTCGATCTCTTCAACCGTTTCAACATCCTCAACCTCTTCGGCTTCTTCGGTCGTGGCAATGACCTCCACCGTCTCGTCCGCTTCCACCTCGGGCTCTTCCAAAATCGTTTCGAATTTTGAATCGGGCTCTTTTTCGGGGGAGGGCGGGGTATTCACAACTACCTTGACAACGGGGCGAACCACGTTGGTGATGTTGGGAGTTACGATGGTTGCGGAAGCATTTTCTTTGGGCTCTGCTTCCGGTTCACTGTAGCCTTCGATCTTCACTTCATATACGTAAAGAAGCTTACTATCGGTAGGAATGAGGAACTTGGTACAGGTTTTATCCTCGTTTTCATACATCAGAATGGGAGCTTGGATGGTATCCCGGATCTCAAGCATCTCGTCAAAGGTATCCACAAGGATCTTTTGATATCCGGAGGCATCAAACATATTGTTGATTTTCTGGATATAGGACTTATACTGTGACAAGATCTTCTTGACACGTGCAGTATAGGTGATATCCTCGGTTCTGGTCAAGTAGATGAACGCAACCAGCAAAAGGATCAGCAACACTTCGATGACACCGAGCACGATGGCAGTAGTTTTAAATGCTTCGAATCCCGCACCTCTTGTGCAAGCGATCATTTTCGCTTCGGCATCGGGCACCTCGGATGTCATGTTGATGTTGACCGTTTTGGTCGTCAGAGGAATACGAAGCTCGGACGTATAACTGTCTGCGCTGCTACCGGAAAATGCATTGCAATCACTGAGAACGTCCACGTTCAAGGTGACTACGATATTGCTCGTAGTGTTCGACAGACCGTACGTTTCAAGGAATGCGCTTGCAAGATCGTTGTATTCATCGTAGTTGATGACCACGATCTCGTTGATGCGGAGTCGGTTTGAGCTGCTTTGAGTCTTATTTTGAACGTTGACCAGATCCTTTTCGGGCTTGAAGATCGCAACCTTTGACGAGTTGTCGATGATCTCAAGTCTTGATGTGATGGTGTAGGAATATTTGTAATTCACATCATCGGTATCCATATCGATCTCATAGCTGTAGTCCGCTATGATCTTGTCGATCAGAGACGCGACGTAGGATTGGTCCTTGCCAAGATAATTTTCATCAAAGAACTCGTTTTCCTTTAAGAACACGTTATAATCGATCGAGCCGCCCTCGCTGTAACCGATGTAATAGGTCTTATTGAGCTGATACGCCACAATAGAGGAAATAAGAATTGCCACAGCAACCACGATTGCAATCACAGCTTGCGTAAAGATCCATTTTTCACGGTTTTCTCGGTAAAGCGAACGTCTTTTCTTTTCTTTTTCCGACACGTCAGTAAACCTCCTTTCTTTCAATTTTCATTAGTTCTCGGGGAGCAATTCCCGTAACCACAGGGAAGGGAATCCGACGTAGGCGATCTTTATATCGGTAACGCCCACGATGTCGGCATCCGTTCGGTATCCAAGGTCGTTTTCCAAGTTGGCATCTCCCTTGGTGTGGTAGCGGGTTTCGCCGCCGATGTTTTCGATTTTTACAACTCTGTGGACAATTTTTGTTTCGTATTGCGAAAAGACGATGACCTGTCCCTCCTTGATGGATTGACCGTCATATCTTTCGTAAATAATGGCGTCTCCCTTGTTGATCTCACCCGTCATACTTTCTGTAGCAATGACCAATATGCCGTATTTGAATTGACAGGAGATCAGCATTGCTATCAAGGCGAGAATGACAACGGAGAGAACCACACCGACCGTGGTGAGCTTTTCGCCCACACGGACTGCGTTTTTCTTTTTCTTTGAGTACAACGCCGTGACCAACGCGAGCAGTACAATGGGGAGTAACAGCTTCACGCATGCGGACAGGACGTCGGAAATTGCGGCAATCTTCGGTATGAAGTAGGTGGGAAGTGCCATGATCAGACGAAGCGCGATGCCTGGCAGCGCCCCGTATTTTTTGGAAGAATGATGATAATAAACATTTGCGCTGATCGAGGGGAACAGCGTCATTCCCACAAGATCCATAAAACGGTTGAGGCTTGTGATATCGGTAAGCGCGGAGAAAGCCAGCACGTCGGCGAGGATGCCGATGAAAAAGGCGATGACACCGGCGTAGTTGCTTTTTTGCGCCAATAGCACCGATCGGATGATCTCAACCGAAACGGAAATGACGATCACGGGGAGAATTTGCAGAAGAAATACGTCGGAATTGATGAAATAGGGATTTTCATAATAACCGAACCATACCCCCGTCATTTGAAGAAGGATCGTGTAGATCGTACCGATGACCACTGTGATCAACAGTACCTCTCTCTTTTGAATGGAGAGGGAGGTTCTCTTCTTGATGAGAAACCAAACCGATACAGCAGAAGGGAGCAGCAAGCATGCTGCAAGGATCCTACTGCTTTCGACCTTCACAAAAAGGGAAAGGAGGAGCAGCACAAGGACTGCGGTGGAAGATATATAAAGAATTCTTTTGTCGCGCGTCATGCGTCTCCTCCTTTCTTACTTTCTCAATCGTTATTGTTTTGAATCAAACCGATTTTTTGATTTTTAAAAATGAAAAATCAAGGGTTGGGATTTGTGGGAGAACCGGGAATCGTTACTCTGAAGAATTCCTGATAGGTTTCCGAGGTACAGGACTTTGTCATCTTGATCTCCAGGGTGATATCGGTGGTACCGTCTACTGCGATCGCAGTGCCGGGAGTGAAGTTCTTAACGGCAACTGTGAAGTTCTCGCTGGAATCACTGTTTACGTTGGCAGCATCCGTTCCGTACTTGATGGTGGGGGTGTTGATGTACATCACGCAGTCGTTCTTGTTTTCAATGGTGAGCTTCACGGTTACGTAGTCATCCTTGGATGCCATTCCGGATACGTTGAGTATGATGCTCTTGGCGGGGAATTGGTCGGTACAGGTGACAGCGGGGGAATTGCCGGCAACCTCAGCGTGAGAGGCAGTCTGCTCAAAGCCCAGGATGTGAAGGTTGAAGGGCTGCTTTACGGTCTGAACTTTACCGTCGACGATCAGTACACCGTCTACTGCTGCATAAGCAATTCCGAGTGCGAGTGCTGCAACGAGCAGGATGGAGATAATCAGTGTTCTTCTTTTTTTCATTTTTTTCTTTCTCCTTTACAGAAAAAATAGTTTTTCGGACGTTCCCTAACCGCCCTTTTTTAGCTAAAAGCCCGACAATTCGAGCTATGCCGGAACATTTTACCACGAAATGACTACACCTTGACTACAAACGTGAAAAAAATTAAAAAACGGCACACAGGCATTGTTTTTGTCTGTGTGCCGAACGGATTTATTTTGTTTTCTGCAATTGGTTTTCCAGATACCCAACCGTAAATTCCGCCCAGGAATAGGAGCTCAGATACTGTCCCGTAAAGGAATTGATGGCGCGAGCGTCTCCTTCGAGAAAACGGTAATAATCACAGTCAACGATTTTGGTATTCAAAAGGATTCCTTGTCTGTTTTTTAAAATCAGATCCTTGACGTCAACCGCAAGCAAAGACTTGACAAGGCTTGCGATATACACCTGCAGATTCTTTTGCTTGGTGCGGTCGTATTCCTCGTCCTCCCAAAGCATCGCGGCAAGCTCGGGATAGGTGACCGACGTACCGCGCTTGTCCACAAGATAGGCGAGGATCTCCTTTGCTTGCTTTCTTTCAAACTTCAAGGGAGCACCGTCCACGAACACGTCGAAATTCCCGAAGGTGAGAATTTTGATCCGCTTTTCGCGATTCCATTCGATGGGGTTTCTCAGATTCTCAAGCTCGGTCTTCACCGCCTCGGGGGTGACGGGCTTCATGATGTATCCGCTCATGCGAAGATCGATTCCTTCCTTCATATACTCGGAAAAGCCCGTCGCAAAAACGATATTGATCTTGGGATGAAGCTGCTTGAGATCCCGCGCAAGCTCCACACCGTTCCGCTCGGGCATATGAATATCAAGGAAGGCAACGTCAATTCGATGCTCCCGAGCAACCTCCAAAGCCCCACGTACGTCGCGGCAGAGGTAAACGGTGGAATTGCCCGCCACCTCCTCCAAGGCATGCTTCATCAGCTCTAGCGCGTAATATTCGTCGTCTACCGCCAATATGTTCATTTCCGCTTTCCTTTCTTCTTGGGGATTTCGATCGTTACTCTCGTTCCTATGCCAACCGTACTTTTTACGGTTAATTCTCCTTTGCACATTGCCGCAACTCTGTTGCGTACGTTTTGAAGTCCGACGTGCGGTTCCGTTGATTCGGAATCGAATCCGGCACCGTCGTCGATGATTTCAATGATGTAAGAGGAGCCCTCTTCATAGGTGCATATCTTTACCGTACCGCCGCTTTCTTTTTTTGTGATACCGTGCTTGACGGCATTCTCCACGATGGGCTGGACCGTCAGGGGAGGAAGCGTGAAATCTTTACATTGAATCGAGTAAATGACGTTAAGATGCTCTCTGAACCGTGCCTTTTCGATCTTCAGATAACAAGCCACGTGTTCCATTTCACGTTCGAAGGGAATCAAAGCTTCACTTGTCAGAGAGTTGATGTTCTGACGTAAATATTTTGAAAAATCAATCGTAAGATATTTTGCTTGCGTCGGTGAGGAGTCACACATGGAAGCAATCGTGGAAAGGGCATTATATACAAAATGAGGGTTGATCTGTGAGAGCATCAGCGCATTTTTCTGTGCGTCGATCAATTTTTGCTTTTGAAGATAAATGCTTGTGTAAATGATCAGAGTGCTGACGGTAAGTCCGATATAGGTGAAGGAAAATTCGTGGAATACGCAATCCAGAACAATTCCCGCAACGGGAAAGAGGGTATAAAGGATAAACGCGAGCCGAGTGGTTTTTGCCGAGCGAGTGGCAAATACGGACATCAGCACGATTGCGAAGAAGGAAAGAATCGGGAAGAGAACGTAGAGAATCCTCGCGGCGATATTTTCGCTGTGAACGTAGTGCCCGTGCGCGTCTACGAAATAGGCGTATCCCATGAATGCGTTTCCGATCGCGAAGGCGATGGATAGCGCACACAGAATGCGGAACACGTTGAGGATGATAGCGGACGCCCGACTGCTTTTGTAAAGGCTGTCCTTTAGGTATCCCATAAAGCAGATAATCGCAAGTCGGTAGGCACAGGATGCCACCGTGTTGGAAAGGACGGTCACCGGGGAGAGTGTAGGATTTCCTTCACCGAGCCATGAGACGATGTCGGCACAAAGCGCGAGCGTGACAAACAGTAAAAGAAAGAAAAAATGCTTGGATGCGCGCTTATTTGTGATCAGCTCACGAAAGCAGGCTGCAAATATGATCAATACGACGACGAGTGCAAATGCATCAAGGGCGATATTGATGTACGGTAGATTAATGCTTGGCATTTTACAGCTCCTTTGCCTTTGATTGAAGACCTTCGTCCCAAAACGACCGATGGATGGTTTTTTGGCTTTGGGATCGTTTTTGTATCTCGGTCAAGCTTTCTTCATCTGCTTATTATCCTACCATAAAAAAACTGTTTTGTCAATTGTATGGGGAAAAATAACAAGCGACGGATCCGTATAACAAAAAATGGGGTGAGTCAAATGCGTTTCGCATTTGACTCACCCAATGATCCCTCGGAAGGATCAAAGCTGCTTTTTGTTAAAAACGGGAATGCTTGAGAGAAAGCACAACAGTGCCAAAAGGGAAGTAATCAGAACGGCAGCGAGGTATTCGTCGGGGCTGTTTGCTCCCATGATGAGGGAGTTTCCGTCGCAGAGGAAGGTCGGAAGATAAGTGTTGACCTTTGGGATTATGCCGATCAGATAGGAAAGAAGCACCGCACCGCCCGTGCCGAGCAGAACGCCTGTGTTCGAGGTGGCAATCACGGAACACAAAACCGTGAGGGAGACGACCAGCATACCGAACAGCCATTGACAGAACACGGAGAACAAAAGATTTTGCGCGACGGAATTGTCCCAGTAATATGCGTTATACACGTAGGTGATCCCGAAGCTCGCCCAAAAGCAAAGCGACCAAAGAGCAGTCAAAAGAACCGCCTTCGAAAGAACGACGCAAAAGCGCCCGGCTCCCTTGGTCAAGGAAAGCACGAGTGTTCCCGAGGTGTATTCCTTGGTAAAGAGATTGCTCTCCGAAAGGACAAAGGCAATCAAAGCAATGGGCATGTTTTTGAAAAACTGAATCCAGGAATCCATGGCTGTGACGCTTGTGACCGTCACGCTCATACCGCTCTCATTCAGCGACTCGGACATCATTTCCAGAAGCCACGGAGTCAGCTTTGCCGTGGCGGGATTCATCACACCGAGCAGAACGAACACGATACCAAGAATCGTCAGCTTACCCGTGCGGAGCTGCTCTGTGAATTCTTTTTTGAGAAAGGCGAGAAAGACCTTCATTTCTTTATCACCTCCATGAACAGGGATTCCAGAGTCGGTTCCATCCGTTCCAGCTTCAAAAGAGAAATCCGATGCTCCGTCACAAAGTGCAATACGTCAAACACCGTGACGCTGTCTTCTCGGAAGACGAGCCGATTGCCCTGTAGCGCTTTCATCCCGGGAAATGTGTTTTGAAGTCGGGCAACGTCCGCGTCGCTTTCCGCTTCTATGAGGTATTCCTCGGAGCGGTATTTGGTTTTGATCTCGGAAATTTTGCCTTCGATCCCGATTTTTCCGTGATCCAGAAATGCCACGTCGGTACAGATGCGCTCCACGTCGGAGAGAATGTGAGTGGAAAATAGAACCGTCGTCTGCTCTCCAAGGGAGGAAAGAATATCGAGAATTTCTTTTCGTCCTACGGGATCGAGCGCGGAGGTGGGTTCATCACAGATGAGAAGCTTGGGGCGGTTGAGAAGCGCCTGGGCGATCCCCAGGCGTTGCTTCATGCCTCTTGAAAAGCCCTTGATGCGGTGCTCTTCATTTCTAAGCCCCACAAGCTCCAAAAGCTCCTCCGAGCGTCTCACGATCTCTCTTTTGCCCATTCCCGTGATTTCACCGCAGAATCGCAGATATTCCCGCGGTGTCATAAAGGAATAAAATTCGGGAACGTCGGGAAGATAGCCGATGTGGCGGTTGGTTGCCGTTTGTCCGTATACCACCGCCTCTCCGTTGACTCTGATCTCTCCCGCGTCTGCCTTCAAAAGACCGAGCACCGTTTTCATCGTCGTCGTTTTGCCCGCCCCGTTTTTGCCGATGAAGCCGAAGATGCTGTGTTCGGGAACGGATAAATGAAGTCCCCCCAACACCTCTTTGTCACCAAAGCGCTTACAAAGATTGGTGATTTGCAGCATTTCCATCAGTCGTTCTCCTTGCCCAAAAGAAAGTAAAGAATCGGACCTACGTAGCTCATCAGCACCAGCGTAACGGCCACCCAGAGCGCGCGCGTTCCTCTTTTGTAGGTGTCATGGGTGAAAATGTGATAAAGGGTATAGGCCAAAAGGATGAACTGGAGTGCGATGAGCGGAATCAGGAGCGGAAGAAATTCCAACATTTTATCCATGGTGTTTTTCCTCCTTCTCTGCATATACCTCAACGCAAAGACCGCGGCGAGAGCACTCGGGGCAGGTAAGACGTCGCATCTTAGGCGTATGGTAGGCGAAGAACGCCTCCTTGACGCGCGGTCTGAATTCCGTATGGCATTGCGGACAGAGATAGGCGACGTGACGGAAATAATAAACGGATACGGCGATACCCCACGGGATTGCCACGCAAGCCCAGATCACAAACAGCCACCAAAGACCGTGCGTGATCCAGAGAATGATGGACGTCCATTGGAATGCGGTGACGGGGATTCCCGAAAGCACCATGGCCCACCTCATTTTCGAAAGCTTGTTTTTTTGTTTCATAACGTGTGCTATATCTCCGATCGATTCAACGGAAAAATGCTCAATCTCCTTCAATTCGCGCTTGATTTCCTCAATCAGAGCGATCTTGGTCTGAAGCTCGGAAAGCTCCTTGCGAAGCGCCTCCTCCTGCTCCTCCAGAAGAATCGAAACGATGCTTTCCGGATGCTCTTCCGAAAAGAGCGCGGCAATGCTGTTCAGAGGAAGTCCGATCTCGCGCAGAAAACAAATGATGTGCATCCGCTTCAGATCCTCTTCCGTGTAGAGCCTGCGCCCACCCTCGCTCAATTCGCTCGGCTTGAGAACGTTTCTGTCATCGTAATACTGAACGGTTCTGACAGATACACCGGAGAGTTTTGCGATTTCTCCCGTCGTGTATTTTGACATAGCTTTTCACCTCCTTCGGTGATGATTCTATCACATAACGCAGCGTCACAAGCAATACCTCACGCAAGGTGATTTTTTGAAAAATGAAGATTTTTTTCAAAAAAAAACGGATGTGCGTACGGTCGGATGCTTTTTTGACGGGCGTTCCTCCTCATTATAATACTTTTTGTTTCGGATTGCAATACGTAAGCCGTTTTTGAAAGTTCTGCCAAAGCGCTTTTCAAGGTGGCGCATCCCACCGTAAAAACAGGAAGAATGTTTTTCGGAACTGTGAACGGAAAAGGATGCTTTTTCGAAAAAAGTTAAAGTAGAATTCATATTCTCATGGTATCTTATATAAGAAATCTTCACAATTTGGGGAAAAATCAAAAAAAATATAAAAAATATTCTAAAATCGTTTGCAATTTGTTCAATACTGTGATATAATACGTTTACAGTGACAAATGAACGAACTGTTTCCAAAGTCAAAACATTTATCGTACACTTTTTTAAAAACTTATTTTTTGGACCTGTCACCGAGAATGACGGGGAGAAGAAGGAGAATACTATATTATGACGGATACCAAGATTCTTGTAATTGAAGACGATCCCTCGGTCAGTGATCTGCTCAAGGCATATTTTGAAAACGAGGGTTATGACGTAAAGACCGCCGCGGACGGCGTGGAGGGCTTGAACTATTTCAAGCTGTTCTCCCCCGACCTGGTCCTTTTGGATATTGGACTTCCAAAGAAGGACGGCTGGCAGGTTTGCCGTGAGATCCGCGAGATCTCGTCAAGACCGATCATCATGGTCAGCGCAAAGAGCGACGTGTTTGATAAGGTTCTCGGGCTGGAATTGGGGGCGGACGATTACGTTGTGAAGCCCTTTGACATCAAGGAGCTGTCTGCGCGCGTGAAGGCGGTTTTGCGCCGCTGCCAGGCAAACACGCATCAGAGCGACGAAGAGGTGATCAAGTTCGAAAACATAGAGATCAGTCTCCAGAAATACGAATTGAAGCTTCGCGGCAAGTCCGTGGATATTCCCCCGAAGGAATTGGAGCTTTTGTATTTCCTTGCGTCTCATTATAACCGTGTGTTTACGCGCGATCAGCTTCTTGATAAGGTCTGGGGCTTCGATTATCTCGGAGACTCCCGTACGGTGGACGTGCACGTCAAGCGCTTGCGCGAAAAGCTGGAGGGAGTATCCGACAAGTGGGTTCTCAAAACCGTTTGGGGCGTAGGATACAAATTTGATTTGGTAGGTTGATTTTTTGAAACGGAGATAGACGATGTCTGAGCATTTTCAAAACGATCATGAAGAAGAGAAGGTAACGCGTGACGCGGACGCGACTGCGGAAGCCTCCGCAGATGCAGGAGACACCACCGAGATGGCAGCTACTCCCGACGGAGCGGATTCTGCCGACGCGGCGAATGCTTCGGTTCGGGAAACGGAGGAAGCAAACGAGACTCCCGTAGCACCGACGGAGGGGGAGGGCTACCGTTACCGTTGGGACTTTGCAAAAGAAGCTGTATACGAAAGAGAGCGGGAAACGAAACAAAGAAAGCACGGAATTCTGGTCTACGCGATCGCCATGGCATCGGTGTTTGCCGTGTGCATCCTCCTTTTGATCGGTGTGATCCTATGGACCGAGGGGGATCGTATTTACGACAGCGAGGATTGGGACGACGGTGATTACGAAGGATTCTTCGAGCTTCCCGAGATCGACGGGGATATGAATACGGTGGGCGCGGTGTCCGCCGTTGTGAAGCCTTCCACGGTGCTGATTGAAACGACTGTGAAGGACAGCACGGGCTACGGCACGGGATTTTTCCTCACCGACGACGGGTATATCGCAACCAACTATCATGTGATCAAGCGCGCGGAGAGCATCCGTGTCACGCTCTATTCGGGAAAAAGCTACTCCGCAACGGTGGTGGGCTTTTACGAGCCCGACGATCTGGCAGTGATCAAGATCGACGGGGAAGGCTTTCGGGAAATTGAGATCGGAGACTCCGACAGCATTCACGTGGGAGATACGGTGATTGCCATCGGAAATCCTTCGGGAACGGCAGGCGCGTGGACCACGACACAGGGAATCGTTTCCGCTCTGGACCGCAGAGTGGAAAGCCAGGTCGATGGCTTTACGGGAACGATCAAGATGATACAGACCGATACCCCTGTCAACCCCGGAAATTCGGGCGGTCCTCTTTGCAACGAGGGGGGCGAGATCGTGGGAATCGTCACGCAAAAGCTTTCGGGCTATGAATCGATCGGATTCGCGATCCCGATCAATGAAGCCATGGTGACCTTGGAAGCCATTATGAACGGAGAGGAGGATTCCTTTACGTCCTCGGTGACGCAAAGACGCCCCGTGATCGGTGTGACCGTTCAGAACATTTACAAGGGCGAGTCCTTCACCCTCGGAAAAGCGGAGTACGTCGCGCAAACAGACGGAATTCTGATCACCGAGGTGACAAAGGGCGGTGCCGCGGACGGTGTTCTTGAGGTCGGAGATATTTTGTTCTCGTTCGGTGGACGTACGGTAAAGAATCTTTCGGATCTGACGGCACTGCTTTACGAGTACGAGCAGGGCGATACGGTTTCCGTTAAGCTCTACAGAGGGGATGAAATCAAAACCGTGAGCGTAAAACTTAGATAAAAAACAAGGATGTCTCAATGCACAAAGCGTGCCGAGACATCCTTGTTTTTTTGAGATCAGACGATCTGATGCTCCTTCTTCCATGCTAAAAATTCTTCGTATGTGCCTGCTCTGTCAATGATGCTTCCGTCAGGTCTGATCTCAATGATGCGGTTGGCAACCGTGTTGACCAGCTCATAGTCGTGCGAGGTGAAGATCAGATTTCCCTTGAAGGCGGAAAGACCGTTGTTGACAGCACTGATGGATTCGAGATCCAGGTGGTCGGTGGGCTGATCCAGGAGAAGGAAGTTCGATCCGAACAGCATCATTCTCGCAAACATGCAGCGCACCTTTTCACCGCCCGAGAGGACGTTGACGGGCTTGAAAACGCTCTCGTTGGAGAAGAGCATTCTGCCAAGGAATCCGCGCAGATAGGTTTCGGTGGTTTCCTTGGAGTACTGTGCCAGCCAGTCGATAATCGACAGTGTGCAATCCTTGAAATAAGGGGTGTTATCGTGTGGAAAATAGGACTTCGTGATGCTGACGCCCCATTTGAAGTCGCCCCCATCGGGAGTATCCTCCTCCATCAGAACACGGAAAAGGGCAGTGATCGCCATTTCGTTTCCGAGGAGTGCGATCTTATCCTCTTTGCCGACCGTGAAGGAAATGTTTTGGAAGAGCGGCGTTCCCTCATAGCTTTTGGAGAGCCCGTTGACAAACAGGATATCCTTACCCGCGATACGGTCCATGTCAAAGCCGATGAAGGGATAGCGGCGGCTGGAGGCGGGAAGCTCCTCAATGCTCAATTTATCCAGCAGCTTGCGGCGCGAGGTTGCCTGCTTGGATTTGGATTTGTTGGCAGAGAAGCGCGCGATGAATGCCTGAAGCTCGCGGATCTTTTCCTCAGCACGCTTGTTCTGCTGCTTGATCATGCGCTGGATCAGCTGGCTGGATTCATACCAGAACTCATAGTTTCCGACGTACATCTTGATGCCGTTGTAATCAATGTCAACGATGTTCGTGCAGACGTCGTTGAGGAAGTGACGGTCGTGGGATACGACAAGGACGGTACCGAAATAATCGGCAAGGAAGTCCTCAAGCCACATAATGGCGTCGATGTCAAGACCGTTGGTCGGCTCGTCGAGCATGATGATGTCGGGGTTTCCAAAGAGTGCCTGTGCCAGCATGACCTTGACCTTTTCGCTTTCCTTAAGCGAGGACATCTGATCGTAGAGCTGCTCGTCCTGCATGCCGAGTCCCTGCAGAAGCTTGGAGATCTCGGATTCTGCCTCCCAGCCGTTCATTTCGGCAAATTCCGCTTCGAGCTCGGAGGCGCGAAGCCCATCCTCCTCCGAAAAGTCCTCCTTTTCGTAGATGGCATCCTTTTCCTTCATGATGTCGTAAAGCTTTTTGTTACCCATCATGACGGTGTCAAGCACCGTGTATTCGTCAAACGCAAAGTGATCCTGACGGAGCACCGACATGCGTACTGTATCAGGAATGGAGACCTCTCCCGTGGAGGGCTCAAGGTCGCCGCAAAGGATTTTGAGGAAGGTGGATTTTCCCGCACCGTTCGCGCCGATGATGCCGTAGCAGTTTCCGGGAGTGAACTTCAAGTCAACGTCCTTGAACAGGAGCTGACCGCCAAAGTGAAAGCTCAGGTTAGAAATCGTAATCATAATATACCGCCTTTTTTGTCAATCCTTGCA
Source organism: Eubacteriales bacterium (assembly GCA_045536125.1). GTDB lineage: Bacteria > Bacillota > Clostridia > Oscillospirales > CAG-272 > UMGS1865. The sequence continues at coordinate 16,680 of JAZSMX010000111.1, forward strand.
ATTATATCATATTCTAAAGCTTTTTGCAAGCCTTTTTTTAAAAAGGGGAGACACCTTCGTTTTGTCAGTAATTTCTCAAGGTAAATGCAACCACTTAACGTTTCTCGGACTGAATGCAACTCTAAATTGTACTGTTGCATTTACCTTGAGAATTTACTTCAAAATAAAAAATACTATTTTTTTCACGATTGAGATTGACTTTTCGCATTTTATAATATATAATAAATTAGTTAGTCGGATTTTCCGAAAAGGGGAGGAGGTGCCGCTTTGAACAATGATCTGATAGGACGTTTGGAGGAAGGAATGTCCGCTTTTTCCAAGGGACAGCGCTCCATTGCCGCATACGTGCTTGAGCATTACGAAAAGGCAGCGTATCTGACGGCGGCGCGGCTCGGCGCCATCGTCGGTGTTTCCGAATCCACCGTGGTGCGCTTTGCCACAGAGCTCGGGTATTCGGGCTATCCCGATTTTCAATCGGCACTTCAGAAGCTGGTTCGGAGTCGCCTGACCTCGGTACAGAGAATGGAGGTCACAAACGATCTGATCGGACAAGGGGACGTACTGGACAAGGTTCTTCTGTCCGATATGGAGAAAATACGGAAGACGCTGGAGGAGATCGATCACGCGTCCTTTGAAAATGCGGTCGATGCAATCGTTGGTGCAAAAAACATTTATATCATCGGTGTTCGCTCCTCTTCCTCCCTGGCAGGCTTTCTTAACTACAATCTGCGAATGATCTTCGATCACGTCCGCTTTGTGCAAACGACGTCGGGAAGTGAAATGTTCGAGCAGATCATGAATATCGGAAGCGGCGACGTGATGATCGCCATCAGCTTTCCGAGATATTCCTCGCGGATCATCAACGCGGTGGAATACGCAAGAGGCAAGGACGCGGACGTGGTGGCATTGACCGACAGCCCACTCTCTCCCATTGCCGCTTACGCGAATCAGCTTCTGATCGCGCACAGCGACATGGTGTCCTTTGTCGATTCGCTGGTCGCTCCCTTGAGCATCATCAATGCCATGGTCGTTTCGGTCGCAAGGAAACGGCAGGACGAGGTCGAGCGTCGCCTCAAGGCTCTGGAGGAGATCTGGGACCGATATGACGTATATGACAAAAAGGGAATCTGAAAATATGAAGGTTGCTGTGATCGGCGGAGGGGCTGCGGGAATGATGGCGGCGCTCACCGCAAGGGAGTCGGGAGCGGAGGTTGTCCTTTATGAGAAGAATGACCGACTCGGAAAAAAGCTCCGCATTACGGGAAAGGGCAGATGCAATCTGACCAACAATTGCGATCTGAATGAATTTCTTGCCAACGTTCCCACCAATCCAAGATTCTTGTATGCCTCGCTCTCGCGCTTTTCGACGGCGGATACCATGTCCTTCTTTGAAGACGCGGGAGTTCCCTTGAAGACCGAGAGAGGGAAGCGCGTCTTTCCCGTTTCCGATCGCGCACAGGATATCGTGTCGGCTCTGGAGCATCGCTGCCGTGAGCTTGGTGTGCGGATCGTTCACAGACGTGTGACGGGAATCTCTTCCGATGAGGGACGGGTGCGCGGAGTACACCTCGGAGCTTCTCTTGAGGAGGCGGACGCTGTCATCCTCTGTACGGGAGGAAAATCCTATCCCATGACGGGCTCGGACGGAGACGGCTACCGTATGGCTGCCTCTCTTGGGCATACGGTGACCGAGCTTTCCCCCTCGCTCGTTCCCTTGGTGGCAAAGGGGAAGCTTTGCGCCTCCTTGCAGGGGCTTTCTCTTAAAAACGTGTCTCTTTGTGTAAAAAACGTGACGAATGGGAAGACTGTGTATGAGGATTTCGGGGAAATGCTCTTCACGCATTACGGCTTGACAGGACCTTTGATTCTTTCTGCCTCGGCGCATCTTTCGGACGTGGCGTCGGGAAGGTACGAGGCATGGATTGATCTCAAGCCCGCCCTGGACGAGAGGACCTTGGACGCGCGTCTCCTTTCGGATTTTTCAAAATATCGGAATCGGGACGTCATCAATGCGCTGGACGATCTTCTTCCGCAAAAGATGATCGCTCCCTTCGTTTCTCTCTGCGAGCTTGATCCGCGCAAAAAGGTGCATTCTCTGACGCGCGAGGAGCGCGAGAGAATGGTCAGAACCCTCAAGGGGATCAGAGTCCCCCTGTGCGGACACCGCCCCTTGGATGAGGCGATCATCACGCGCGGCGGCATCAGCATCAAGGAGGTCAATCCCAAAACGATGGCATCCAAGCTGATCGGAGGGCTTTATTTCGCGGGAGAAATTCTTGATGTGGACGCTTATACGGGCGGCTTTAACCTGCAAATTGCTTTTTCCACCGCTGTCACGGCAGGCATGTCGGCGGCATACGGTGAGGCTTAATATTCTCCAAAAAAGAAAGGAAACAATCATATGATTCAGATTGCGATTGACGGCCCCAGCGGAGCGGGCAAATCCACCATTGCCAAGGCAGTGGCAAAGCGAATGGGCATTATTTACGTGGACACGGGAGCTCTTTACCGTACCATCGGTTATTACGTCAGATCCCGCGAGGTTGATCCGAAGGATGCCGCTGCCGTTGAGGCATTGCTTCCCGAGATCAAGGTGGAGCTGAAATACGAAAACGGCACGCAGATCGTGTGCCTCAACGGGGAAAATCTCGGTGACCGCATCCGCACGCCCGAAATGTCGATGTATGCCTCCGCGGTGTCTTCGATTCCCGCGGTGCGCGCCTTCCTTCTGGATACCCAGAGAGATATCGCAAGAAAAAACAGCGTGATCATGGACGGAAGAGATATCGGAACGGTGATCCTCCCGAACGCGGACGTCAAGATCTTTTTGACGGCAAGCGACGAGTGCCGTGCGATGCGTCGCAGAGACGAATTGCTGGCAAAGGGAATCAAGACCACCCTGGAAGAGGTTCTTGCCGATATGCAGAAGCGTGACAGCGATGACAGAAACCGTGCGGTTGCTCCCGCTGTGGCAGCGGAGGATGCCGTGATTCTTGACAATTCCGGGCTCAACGTAGAGGAAAGCGCGGATGCCGTGATCCGTCTGGTTGAGGAAAAGGTTGGACATCTGTAAGGATTTGATTGTGATGAAAAACGTTACCGTTGCCGAAAACGCGGGCTTTTGCTTCGGCGTCAAGCGCGCGACCGACCGACTTGAAGGAGCCCTGAATGAACGTCGGGCAGGGGAGCGCATCTATACGCTCGGGCATCTGATCCACAACGAAACCTACAATGCGTCCCTGGAACGTCGCGGCGTGATTGCGCTGCGCGCGGAGGAGATCGGAGAGATCGCGCGCTCGGCGACTGCGGATGCGCCCGTCACGCTCCTGATCAGGGCGCACGGATGTACGCGTGAGGTCCTTTCCGACCTGGAAGGAATGGCTGCCGAAAACCCGCATTTTACCGTGCTTGACTGCACGTGTCCCTACGTGAAAAAAATCCATAAGATCGCCGCGGAGTGCGATCCCGAGGAGTGCTTCTTTGTCCTCCTGGGAGCGGCGGCACACCCGGAGGTTGTGGGGATCATGAGCTGGTTTGACGGGGAAAAATACGTTTTTTCCTCTGCGGAAGAGCTGGAATCGTCACTTTCACAACGAAACGTTGACGAAATGCACAAAAAAAGACCTGTTCTTGCGGCGCAGACTACTCAAAATTTGGTTAATTGGAACAAAAGCCAAAAAAATATCAAAAAGCTATATACAAATGCCGAAATTTTTGATACAATATGCAGTGTGACTGAATTGCGCCAGACGGAGGCTGAGCAGCTTGCGAAGCGGTGCGATTCCATCATTGTCATCGGTGGAAGAGAAAGCTCGAACACCGCAAAACTGTATGAAATCTGCTCCGTGCATTGCGGCAATGCGGTGTGGATTTCCTCGGCGTCGGAGCTTGATCCGAGCCGCTTTACCGCCGCACAAAATATCGGAATCGTCGCGGGTGCATCGACACCGAGCGGTGAAATACAGGAGGTATACAAAACCATGAGCGAAATGAAAGAAAATTTCGAAGAAATGCTCGAATCACAATGCTTAACTTTAAATACAGGAGATGTCGTTACCGGAACCGTTACACACGTTTCCGACGCTGAGATCCAGTTGGATGTCGGTGCGGGTGTGACCGGTTACATAAAAGCGGATCAGATTTCGAACGATCCCACTTTTAAGTTGACCGAGAACTTCAAAAACGGTGACAAGGTAGAAGCCTTTGTGATCCGTGTCAGCGACATTGAGGGTGTTGCTGAGCTGTCCAAGAAGAGAGCAGATGCAGACAAGAACTGGAAAACCATCGTTGAGGCTTGCGAAACGAAGGCAGTTCTTGAGGGTAAGGTAACCGAGGCTGTCAAGGGCGGCGTTGTTATTTTCTACAACTCCAACCGCATCTTCGTTCCCGCTTCTCAGACCGGTGTTCCGAAGGATGGCGATCTTTCCACCCTTGTCGGTACCACCGTTTCCTTCAAGGTGATTGAGATCAAGCAGGGCAAGAAGGCAATCGGCTCTATCCGCGTTGTTCTCCGCGAGGAGCGCCGCGCACAGGAGACCGAGTTCTGGGCAGGCATCGAGGTTGGCAAGACTTACCACGGTACTGTCAAGAGCCTGACCTCTTTCGGTGCGTTCGTTGACCTTGGCGGTGTGGACGGAATGGTTCACCTGACCGAGCTGTCCTGGAAGCACATCAAGAATCCCGCGGAGGTTGTCTCTGTCGGTGATGAGCTTGACGTGTTTGTGAAGAGCTTTGATCCCGAGAAGAAGAGAATTTCTCTCGGATACAAGACCGAGGAGTCCAATCCTTGGAACATCTTCAAGTCCCAGTATGCGATCGGTGATATCGCTTCCGTAAAGATCGTCAACATGATGCCCTTCGGTGCATTCGCTGAGATCATTGACGGTGTGGACGGCTTGATCCACATTTCCCAGATCGCTATGAAGCGCATCGCAAAGCCTGCCGACCTTCTTGAGATCGGTCAGATCGTGGATGCACGCATCATTGACATCGATGACGAAAAGAAGAACGTCAGCCTGTCGATTCGCTCGCTTCTTGAGGAAGCTGCAAGCGCAGCGGAGCAAATGCCCGAGGATTACGTGGCAGACGATTCCGTTGAGGAAGTAGCTGAGGAAGTAGCTGAGGAAGTAGCTGAAGATCAGCAATAAACAAATCGGGAGGCTCTCTTGGAGTCTCCCGCTTTTTGTTCCATCAAGGCAGAGAGCGGGGAATCCGTTCCTCGTGCCCGATTGCATGCGCATCATCCAAATACTGAAAACGGAGAACAGACATGAGCTATCGCTACATTGAAAAGATCAAAAACAGAATGAGCAAGGAGGACGTTCGCTTTTATTCCGATATCTGGGCACCCGTCGCCGTGGCAGTCCCGGATGAGGATGCGTGGAGCTCCCTTTGCGTGATGCCCGACGGAGAGATCCGTGCCTACGGACATTACCGTAAGGAAAGTGTGTTCCATAAGAATCCGCCGCGCTGCTATCTTTCCTCCGTTGACGGCGGACTTTCCTGGAAAAGACACATGGTGGAGGGAAGATTCACTCTGGGGGCGTCTACCTATCTTCCATATCTGAACAAATACATCGCGGTGCGAAACGCAGGTCCCGAGGGCTCGTTCGTTCTTCTCGGAGATACCCCGGACGACCAGAATCCCATGCGGATCATGTTTTGCGAGGAGTCCTGCGGCGAGGTTCGTATGATCTTCCCGATGAGAAGCCGTAACCGCGTGATTCTGGTTTGCCACGAAACGCGTCCCGCGCTTCACCCGACGGCATATTTTGCGGTTCTTTATTATGCGGACGGTGATCTTCGCCACTGGACGCGTGTGCCCTTGGATGCCGTTCCGTTTTACGAGCCCGCTCCCGGGAAGAAGGGAATCCGATGGCAACAGAACAACCGAGAAAACACCATTGAGGAGCTGGCGGACGGTCGCCTTGTGATGATCTCTCGTACCGCGCTTGATTATCATTACGTTTCTTATTCCGAGGACGGCGGCGAAACGTGGTCAAAGCCCGCGCCCTCCGTCTTTCACGGAACGGGAACGATGCCCCATTTGAAGCGGCTTTCCGACGGACGGCTCGTCTTCCTTTGGTGCAACACCCGTCCGCTTCCCGAGCGTGAGGATGCCGACGGTGTTTGGGAGGACGTGTTCACCAACCGTGATGCCAATCATATCGCCATCTCCGACGACGACGGAAACACGTGGCGCGGTTACCGCGAGATTGCGCTCAATCCGCACAGAAACGCTCCTGATTTCCGTTCTTTGGGCGGTCCCGAGGAGGGAAGAGACAAGAGCGTTCATCAGTTTGAAGCTCTGGAGCTTCCTTACGGGAAATTGATGGTGGTATACGGTCAGCACTATGCTTGCCGTCGGATCGTGATCATGGATCTTGGGTGGCTCTATGAAACGAGCCGCAAGGAAAACTTTATCCACGGCTTTGAGGCTCTTTCCACGCAAGGCTACGTCAAGAGCGTGCTCGGCTGCTACAGAGGAACGCCCGAGGATCCTCTCTCTTACGTCGGACATTGCGCGTACAACCGCGTCAGCAGTGCTTTGATGCTGCCCGATCCCGCAAACGAAGGGAAGGAGGCGCTCCACATCTGCCGCACGGAGGATCCGAGACTGGTCAGCAATATCGGAGGCGCGGTTTGGAATTTTCCGATCGCCAAGCGCGGAAGCTTGACCGTGAAGCTTCACGTCGCGGGCGACGGACTCCGACTCTCGCTCCTTGACCATTGGGTGAACCCCTGTGATGAGGAGATCAAGCAGATCGCCGATTTTACGGCAGTGGTGACCTCGGCAATTCAGGAGGACAAGACCTTCTATACCCGTGTACGGATCGATTTTGACTGTGACGCCAACGTTATCGAGGTCTTTGTCAACGATCGCTTCCTGTCCAAGGCGAAATTGAAGGGCGTTCATCCCAACGGACTTTGCTATCTCCATATGCAATCTGCCTCGGGACTGACCGATCTGAAGGGGGCACTTGTCTCCGAGATGTCCTTTGAAGGGAAGGTCGAAAAGACAGAATCCGAGGATTCTGAGAAGAAACTCGATTCTTGATTTGATATGATGGACTAAAAAAGGGGCTGAGTCACTGACTCAGTCCCCCGCGCGCAAAAGCCGACGGTAGGCTTTTGCGCGCCGCGGAATTTGCGGTTTTCGCTTGAAAAAGCTCAAAATATCATCAATCAACGGGCGAAACTAAGGCGTGATGCCGCAAAGCAAAAACGACGGGGGTGAGTACCAAATGCATTTT
>JAZSMX010000013.1:0-11496 GCA_045536125.1 Eubacteriales bacterium
TCCTAAGACCGCTTGGCCTCCGACTTGGTTGTCTATACGGAAAATGGTCGCATCGATGACCTCGCCGAGATTGTGAGGGGGGATATTGGTCGCCATACCGACAGCAATCCCCATCGATCCGTTGACCAAAAGGTTCGGGAAGCGCGACGGAAGCACCGTGGGCTCTTGCAAACGGTTATCGAAGTTTGGCATCATGGGCACGACGTTCTTATCCAGATCACGCATCATTTCGTCCGCGATGCGATCAAGACGTGCCTCGGTATAACGGTAAGCAGCAGCACCGTCTCCGTCCACAGAGCCGAAGTTTCCATGTCCCTCAACCAAGGGATATCTCATAGAGAAATCCTGTGCCATGCGCACCATCGTACCGTATACGGCAGCATCACCGTGAGGATGATAGCGTCCAAGCACGTTACCTACGGTTGTTGCCGACTTTCTGAAGGGCTTGGAATGGACCAGACCGTCCTCGTACATAGCGTACAAAATTCTGCGCGCACCGGGCTTCATACCGTCACGTACGTCGGGAAGCGCGCGCGCCATGATAACGGACATGGAATATTCGATGAAGGATTTCTTGACCTCCTTCTCCATTCCCACGTCCACTATTTTCTGATTTTCAAACAAGGAATATTCAATTTCCTTGTCTACGTTCTTTTCTTTTTCGTTCGCCACGGTTTTTATCCCTTTCTTTTTATTTCAAGAGAACTTTTTTGATGATTTATCCTTTGCCCTTCTGATCCATCCATGCACACAAGGGCTTCATCGGAAAATATAGAATACATCCCGCAATTCCACTCACCAAAAGCTCCGGAAGCACGGAATTGACAATCACCTCCGGAAGGTGAATGATACGGTAGGTCATGCATACGTACGCTACGGTCATCGCCGCACGTAAGATCATTCCCATCAAAAGATAGAACAGGTAGGATACGTATCCTTTCGTGTGGACGGAATCGGCATAGTGCCCTACGACGTATCCAAAAATCATATAGGCAACCGGTAAAAGGGAAATTCCCTGCGATCCGATCGCTTCGATCACAAATCCTGCCGCAATTCCCGTAATCGCGCCCGCATATTCGCCTCTGAAAAAGGCAATTGACAAAACGAGACACAGCATCAGATCAGGAACCGCTCCGAACGGGCGGAATCTTCCGAAAAAGGAGACCTGTAAGGCGGAGAGCAGAAGGACCATCATCCCCACCGTCACCGTATTAAGAACGATCCTTGAGCGTTCTCTCGCTCGGTATCCGAGAATTCGGTTTTTCGGCATCCCCTTCTCCTTTCAGGAAATTTTATCCCTTTCCTTCCTCGCTTGCAGCATATCCTTTGACGATCATCACCCGATCCAGGGAAGAAAAATCCACGGACGGAGTTACGGTCGCCTCGGGGGTTCGCGTAAATTCGTTGATACTGACCTCTGTGACCGTTCCGATTTCAAGCCCTCCGGGATAAACGCTTGCGATTCCGCTGGAGAGAACCCGATCCCCGACCTTGATCTCGGCTTCCTGCTTTTCGACGTATTCGATCTTACATACGCCGTCATATCTCATGCTATAGTCGCCGCTGACAACCCCTCGGATCACAGAATCCTCTCTTTGAATCATAAATCCCACCGAGGTGTCCTTTTCGATCAGCGTAGATACCATGCACCAGTTCAAGCCCACCTCTGTCACGTGACCTACAATCCCGTCCGCGGTAATCACGGGCATATTGATTTCAATCCCATGGATGCTCCCTTTATCCAACGTAAAGGTCGTCATGTAGTTGCCAGAGGAATGACTGATGATCTCTCCCTCCTCCAATACGAAGGAGGGGTATTTTTCTTTCATTCCGAGGTAGGAGCGCAACCGCTCGTTTTCATCCTCAAGAAGCAGAGCGTCCTCCACCTTTCCTTCCAAAGAACGGAGCTGCTCTCTCAGTGCCTCGTTTTCTTCTCTGAGTGCGTTGATGCTTGTAAAATAAACTCCGATCCCCTCAAAGCCGTCGGCAATCGCTGAAACACACCACCTCACGGGAAAGGTCACCGTGCCGACGATATCTCTTGAAAGGCTGTGATATCCCATCACGGAAAGGACGGACGGGACAATGGCAAGCACCAATGCCACGCACAGGCAGATCAGAAAAAATTTATTTGCAAACAGCTTCATAGCGTTCGCCGTTATACGTCAAGATTTTCCGCAAACTTCGCGTTTTGCTCAATGAAGATGCGGCGGGGCTCTACCTTATCTCCCATCAATACCGAGAACATTTCATCGCATGCGATCGCATCCTCTACTGTCACACGCAGAATGGTTCTGTGCGCGGGATCCATCGTTGTTTCCCAAAGCTGCTCGGGATCCATCTCACCAAGACCTTTATAACGGTCGGCTTCGATATTGACTCCGCCCATTTCCGCAACGATCGCTTCCTTTTCCTCCTCGGTGTAAGCATACCTTTCAGAGCCGTACTTGGAGCCCTTCTTATAGATCTTGTAAAGAGGGGGCTGAGCAAAATAGACGTGTCCGTCCTCTATGAGCTGCTTCATGTGGCGGAAGAAGAAGGTCAGAAGCAAAATACGGATATGAGAACCGTCTACGTCGGCATCCGCCATGATGATGATTTTTCCGTAGCGAAGCTTCGCACAGTCAAATTCCTCACCGATTCCGCATCCGAGTGCCTGGATGATCGGAATCAGAGACAAATTGGAATATACCTTATCAAGGCGGGTTTTCTCAACGTTGAGAACCTTTCCTCTCAAGGGAAGGATCGCCTGGAATCTCGAATTTCTTCCTTGCTTTGCAGAGCCTCCCGCAGAGTCTCCCTCTACAAGATAAAGCTCCGTCAGCTCCGCGTTCTTTTCCTGGCAATCCGCAAGCTTACCGGGAAGCGTTGAGCCCTCCAGAAGTCCTTTTCTTCTCGTTGCCTCGCGTGCTTTTCTCGCCGCTTCTCTCGCTCTGTATGCGGCAAGCGCCTTTTCAAGAATCGCTTTTCCTACACCGGGATTTTCTTCAAGGTATTCCTCTAATTTTTCGGTTACAAGGGAATAGATAACGGTACGCATTTCGCTGTTTCCGAGTTTTCCCTTGGTCTGTCCCTCGAACTGTGCCTCGGTCAATTTTACGGATACGACCGCGCAAAGTCCCTCTCTGACGTCCTCACCGGAAAGATTCTTTTCGCTTTCCTTGATAATCCCGTATTTTCTTCCGTAATCGTTAAACACCTTTGTAAGAGCGGTCTTATAACCGATCTCGTGCGTACCGCCCTCAACGGTGTTGATGTTGTTCGCAAAGGTAAGAAGAGCTTCATTGTAGCTGTCATTGTATTGCATTGCTACCTCTGCTACCCAGTCATCCTTCTCGGCGCGCATATAGATCACCTCGGGATGAACCAGCTCACAGCTCTTCTGCTCATTGATATACTCTACAAAGGATCTGATACCGCCCTCATACTCAAGGTCATCCTCACGGTATCCGCCTTCCTCCAGCTCCTGTCTTTCATCTCTTAAGCAGATATTGACACCCGCATTCAGAAAAGCCTGCTCTCTCAAACGCTTCAAAAGCGTATCGTAATCAAAAACAGTTTCCTCAAACATTTCGGGATCGGGAAGAAAACGAACGTAAAGACCGTGACGGTCCGTCGCTCCCTCTTCCTTGAAGGGGCGGGCAACGTGTCCTCTCTCAAACCGTTCCGTATATCTCTTTCCCTCGTGGCAGTTATCAATTTCCACCCATGCGGAAAGTGCGTTGACAACCGATGCTCCCACTCCGTGAAGACCTCCGGAAAACTTATATCCGTCGCCTCCGAATTTTCCGCCGGCGTGAAGCACGGTATAGACTACCTCCAAAGTAGGAATCCCAAGCTTCGGATGAATACCGCTGGGAATTCCCCGTCCGTCATCCTGCACGGATACGCTGTGATCGGGGTGAAGAGTAACCTCTATACGCTTACAGCGTCCCGCCAGTGCTTCGTCAATTGAGTTATCAACGATTTCATATACCAGATGGTGAAGACCGCGCGCGGAAGTAGACCCGATATACATACCCGGTCTCTTTCTGACTGCTTCAAGTCCCTCAAGTACCTGAATCTGACTTTCGTCATAAACGTGCTGCTCTTGATTTTCCATGTTCGCCGTGTGTCCTTTCTGATGCGATGACTTCCCTTGTTAAGTGACTTCATACTTTCCTACTCTGCCAATCAAAGAGGTTGATGACAGCTGTGAAAAGCAAACCTTATAGCTTCCGTCTCCTCCCCTGTAGATCACAAAGGATTTGGGAATTTCCTCCGATGCAAATTCCACAGCCTTCTTGGAATCCGCCTCGGATAAATATTTTTTTGTAATTGCAGAAACCGTTGCAGTATCCGCATCAAATACGCCGATAATGCTCTTCGTTCTGATGTTTTTGTTATTTCCTACGTGTAAATACATACCGTTCTCCGACCATATCCGGTCTTTTTATGAGTAATAATTTCCTTTTTCCACGCGGATCAGCCTTCCTCCCGCCATTCCCGACGGCTCACACGTGGTCATGATCACTTGACGATCCTTCATTTTTCCGGAAAGATATCCTCTTCTGGACGCATCCAGCTCCGAAAAAACGTCATCAAACAGAAATACAGGCTTTTCCCCGCAAACAGAGGCACATACCTCTCCCTCCGCAAGCTTCATGGACAGTGCCAACGATCTCTGCTGCCCCTGCGAAGCATACTGACGCGCAGGCTTTTCATTGAGAAGAATCTCGATATCATCCTTATGGATTCCCCAAAGCGTGCTTCCCGCACCGATCTCACGGTCATGGTGGGACATCAGAAGCTTCATATATTCGGATTCCGTTTTTTCAAGATCCTCATACTCCTCCTCGGGCTGCTTGGAGGATCCTTGATAGAGAGTCTTCGGCTGTTCCTTGTCCCCCATCATTTCATAAAAGCAATTTTCAATGTGCTTTGATGCGCTGACAATATATCTGTATCTGTATCTTGAGATCAACGCAGCCTCGTGTGCCAATTGAGAGGACCAGAATTCCACGGTATCCTCAAAGGCTCTGCGATGCTCCTCCGCATCCCTGATGAGCTGATTTCTCTGCTTTAAAATCTGATTGTACTTTTGCAGGCTTTTCATATAGACGGGATAGAGCTGTGAAAGCGCAATATCAAGATAATTTCTTCTCTCACCCGGACCGTCCTTGATCAGGGAAAGATGCTCGGGACAAAACAGTACGGTTCTGAATACGCCCACAATATCCGAAACTCTTCCCACCTTCACCCGATTTTGCTCGATGTGCTTTCTTTTTCCCGGCATCATCCGCAGGGTGATGTTCTGACGTCTGACAGAATCGGTAAAATCAAGGGAAATCTCACAGCTCTCAGCTCCGAATCGGATCATTTCCTCGTCGTGTGAGGTACGAAAGCTCTTTCCGATGGAAGCAAAGCTGATTGCCTCCAACAGATTGGTTTTCCCTTGCGCGTTTTCACCGCAAAGAATATTTACACCGCTATCAAAATCCAGCCGGGCAGCCTCTATATTTCTGAAATCACGGATTCTGATCCGATTGCATTCCATACCCGTCGATTACTCTTTCATTCTCACGGGAAGAAGCATAAACAATTCCTTCTTGTTTTCTTCCTCCTCGTAAGGCTCTATATTGATACTTGTATGAGCCGAGGTCATGGAAATTTTTACCTTCTCCGCATCAGACGCGCGAAGGCTGTCGATTAAGAATCTGTTGTTAAATGCGATGACAATATTTCCGCCGTTCTGCTCCACGTCCAATTCATCATAGGTGCTTCCGAGCGTGGAAATTGCGGAAATCTTTAACACACCGTCCTCAAATTCAAGCTTTACGTGAGAGCGCACGCTTCTTGCTACCTTTTCCTCGGTAACGAGAGCCGCTCTTTCAAGCGCGGAAATGATTGCGTCACGGTTGACAACCGCAAAAATACGGTGATTGCTCAAAAGAATTCTGTCATAATCGATATACTGTCCGTCGATCAGTCTTGAGAAGAAGACCATCTCTCCGATGTTGAAGACAATATTCTTACGGGACATATAGATACGAACCGTTTCTCTTTCATCGTCCCTTAAAAGCTTGTAAAGCTCGTTGACCGTCTTGGTGGGGACGATAAACGAGAAATTCAGATCCTCATTGCTCTGATTTCCGTTTTCGATATCCGTTTTGATGATACACTTTGCCATTTTATAGCTATCGCAAGATACCATCAGAAGCTCATCGTTGCTGACCTTGAAATAGCATCCGTTAAGAACCGGACGGGTATCGTTGGCTGCCATCGCAAACATGACCTTAGAAAGCATTTCCTTGAGGACTGCCTGAGAGAGGGTGAATCCATCCTCGGTAACGAGACGGGGAATATCGGGGTAATCCGCTGCGCTGATCGCATTCATTTTATGATTGGATTTACCGCTGGTGATGCATGCCTGCAGATTGTCACCGACCGTCAAGGTGACAAACTCACCTTCCATAACGCGAAGTGTCTGAATAAATTTCTGAGCATTGATGACGGCAGATCCCGATTCCTCAACCTGTGCTTCAAGAGAGATCCGCATTCCTTTTTCAAGGTCAAACGTGGTCATAATGCATTTTCCGTCTTCCTTTGCCTCGATTAAGATTCCCTCAACCGCTGAAAGGGTGGATTTTCCCGATACCGCACACATCAAGGGAGCTACCGCATCGCTGACAAACTGTCTGTTAAAAATAATTTTCATTTGTTTGTTCCTTTCAATGAAAAGTGAATTTTCTTGGAAACGCGCATCTTGCGTTCACGCTCTTTTTATAAAGAGAGAAAAGAAGAAATATAAATAAACGTAGAAGTAATAGGGGAGGCGGAAACTGTGGAAAACCGATTTTATCCTTTTAGAGGAAAGGATTTTCAATTTTGAAAAATGAAAAACAAATAGGTGAAACAAGCTTTGAAAAAAAAGGAAAACCTTTTATGAGAGTGTTTTTTTAAGTATCTTTTCCGTTTTATCGGAGAGAAACGGAAAAGAGAAGTTTTCCATTTTCTTTTCCACAATCCAAAAGAAGGGGAAAGGTGAAAAAAAGTGAAATGAGTCGATATTTGTCATAGTTTTCCATATCCTAAGGATTCTGACTTTCCATCTTTCCTTTTCTTGGTACGACAACTGTTTTCAGAATAAACAAAGGGGATAACCGACAGGGGAAAAACAGGTTTTCAATGAGTTTTCCATAGTTGTTGAAAACCTTGTGGAAAACTCAAATGAATCCTTCTCAGCCTCCCAAAACCTCTTTCTTCAAATCGTTGATTTCAGAGGAAAACAGAGGATCACTGAAGACTCTCGTTGCAACCAGGTTATAAGAGGATATGATCGTTGAGGAATCTCTGTCGAAGATCTTTGCCGTATTGGGATAGGACATTTCCGTGATTTCACGAATCAGATAAACCGCGACGTGTCTGGCGCTTACAATTTCCTTTTTTCGGCTTTTTCCCGTAAGGCTTTCCTTGGAAATACCGTATTTTTTGAATACCGCACCGAAAATTTTATCAACCGTTACACTGATCGGTTCAGCTCCGCCCAAAAGCTCGGAAATGCATTCGTGGGCAAGCTCCATCGTAATTTCTTTTCCGGAAAGGAAGCTGAGTGCTCCCAGCTTTTTGATTGCCCCCTCGATCTGTCGGATATTGGATCTGAGATTTTCCCCGAGAAAGGTCAGAACGTCATCGGGAACCATCACGTTGATCTGCTCCGCTTTTTTCTTGATGATCGCAATTCGAAGCTCCAAATCCGGAGGCTCGATATCCGCGATCAGTCCCCACTCAAATCTGGAAACCAGACGGTCCTCCAAGGGCTTGATCTCGCGCGGAGGACGGTCGGAGGTGAAGATGATCTGCTTTTTTTCCTCGTGTAAGGCGTTGAACGTGTGGAAGATTTCCTCCTGTGTTGAGGTTTTTCCCGCAATGAACTGAATATCGTCGATCAGAAGAACGTCGCATTTGCGGTATTTATCTCTGAAATCCTCCATGGTTTTATTGGCGAGACAGGAAATCATCTGATTGGTGAAATCCTCACCCTTCGTATAAATGATCTTTATATTCGGGTTGTTTTTCTTCATCTGGTTGATGGTTGCATACATCAGATGGGTTTTCCCGAGTCCGCTGTTTCCGTAGATGAAGAGAGGATTATAATTTTCCGCGGGATGATTCGCGACCGCGACGCAAGCCGCCTGGGCAAACTTATTGGTGCTCCCGACAATGAAATTATCAAAGGTGTATTCAAATTTATAGTCAAGAAATCCCTTTTCGTCACTCACGTCCTCAACGAAGGGCTCTTCCTTTTGAACGGTTGGCTTTGGCTGTGAAACAGATTGAGAATCAGAGGATCCCGTAAAGATCAGATTGACGTGTACGTTCAACCCCAAAAGTCTGCAGAATTCGTTCTGAATATCGGAAAGATATTTTTTCTGGATGATATCAAATTTAAACTCCGAGGAGGTACCCATCGTAATGGAAAACTCGGTGGTGTTTGAACTGTCATCGATGGAATCCTCACAGGAAATAATTTCAAGATCCCCGAACCAAAGATTGGTTGTGGACTCCGAAATTTTAATACGGAAGGCTTCCAATACAAGATGCCATACCTCTTTGATCTCTTCTATGTAATTTTGAGAGGACATGGAAACTCTCCTTTCTCAAATCTGGAATGATAATATATTTTATTTATATTATTATAACATATTTTATTATAAATAGCAATAATTATTATATGCTAAAAGTGTAAAATTTACAAATAATTTAAAAATTAAGCTCAAAAAAAAGACTTATCGGAGGTATAATTAAGAAAAACGGTTAGCAGGAGGTAACTTGACGTGACATTTCGATTTTTTGTAAAGGGAATGAGATGTGCCGCTTGTGTGGGACACGTTGAGAGAGCCGTAAGACGCGTTACGGAAGAGGAGGATGAGGTGACTGTTTCACTTCTGACAAACTCCGTTTGTATCGTAACGAAGCATGATCGGGATGAGAAGCTTTTGAAGGAGCAGCTTCGATCCTCCCTTTCATCCTCAGGGTATACTCTTTTGGAGGAGAAAGAAAAAAAGAATCCGAACGGTAGGAAAAAGGAATGGATCCAATGGGGAGTTTCTGCCTTTTTTACGTTGCTTTTATCCTATCTTTTTATGGGAAAAATGATAGGACTTCCCCTTCCCTCTTTCCTGCTTGGAGAGGAACACGCGATGGCTGTGGCGATCCTTGGATGTTTGATCTGTGTTCCCGTGATTGTTCTTAATTTTCATTTTTTCAAGAATGGGATTTCCGCGTTGATTCACCGGGCTCCCAATATGGATTCCTTGATCTCCCTTGGAGCGGGAGCTTCGGTTCTGTACGGATGCGCCGTGATTTTTTTGATGCTTTTTTCAAAGGATCAAAATTTGATTAAGGAGATTTCACACGATCTTTACTTTGAATCCGCGGCGATGATACTCACCTTGATCTCCTTTGGAAAGCTTTTGGAAGGACGCGCGAAGGAGCGTGCCTCCGCGGCAATTGAAACGCTGGCGCAGATGACACCGAAATACGCCTCCGTTCTGAGAAACGGAGAAGAGGTGTCCCTATTGGCTGAGGAGATCGGAATCGGTGAAATTGTCATTGTCCGTGCCGGTGAAATGATCCCTGTGGACGGAATTGTTACAGAGGGGACGGGATGCGCGGATGAATCCGCCATGACGGGTGAGAGCATTCCCGTGGACAAGCAAAAGGGATCGGACGTATGCTCCGCTTCCCTGCTTCTTGACGGATTTTTAAAAATCGAAGCGTCCAAGGTGGGAAAGGACACCTCTCTTGCCCACATGATCAGACTGATTGAGGATGCGGCTTCCTCCAGGGCACCCATTGCGCGGATTGCGGATCGAGTCAGTGCCGTATTTGTCCCCGCTGTGATGGGAATTTCCTTACTCACGTTTATTTTGTGGATGGTCTTTACGCAAAACATAGGTGCATCCTTGAAAAGCGCCGTTTCCGTGCTTGTGATCTCCTGTCCGTGTGCTTTGGGACTTGCGACACCGACGGCGATTACCGTAGGCATCGGAAGAGCTGCGAGAAAAGGAATTCTGTTCAAATCCGCCGAGGCGCTTGAAAATTTGTGCTCCTGTAAGACGGTTGTGTTTGATAAAACCGGAACACTGACGCGCGGAAAGCCCGTGATGACGGACGTTTACGGATACGGTGAATCCCCTTTGCGTGTTGTTGCATATGCCGCGGCGGTTGAGCGTATGTCCTCTCATCCTCTGGCACTTGCCATTGTCGGGGGTGCTGAAAAAATGGAAATCCGGGAGGTTGAAGGAGCAAAAGACTTTGAATCCGTGGTCGGTGTGGGAGCGAAAGCAAGGCTTGAAATCGGGCTTTGCAGCGTTGGAAAGCCGAACAAGGAAATGCTCGCTCTTTCAGAAGGAGAGGAAGACGGAGAGGAAGGTGAAATCGAGGGGATTCATACCGTTTTCAAGCATGGTATCAATTCCTTGAAAAAGGATCTTGAGGGGCTTGAAAAAGAAGGAAAAACAGTCGTTTGTGTGACTGTGGATGAAAGATGGATCGGCATCATTGGTCTTGAGGATGATCTGCGTGAAGAATCAAGGAGCGCCGTAGAGGCACTAAAAAGCGCCGATATAGCCTGTTTGATGCTGACGGGGGATCATGAAAGAACGGCGGCTTCCGTGGCGGAAAAGGTGTCTCTTGACGGTTATTATGCGTCTTTGTTGCCCGAGGACAAGGAAAGAATCGTAAGAGAGCTTTCCAAAGACGGAGCGTGTGCAATGGTGGGAGACGGAATCAACGATGCCCCGGCTCTTCTGGGAGCCACCGTTGGAATTGCCGTCGGAGCGGGAACAGAGATCGCAATCGACTGTGCCGACGTCATTATTTCCGATTCCTCGCCGATGGGCGTCAGCGACGCTTACTTTCTCAGCCGCGCGAGCATGCGTGTGATCAAGCAAAATCTGTTTTGGGCACTTTTCTACAATGCCGCATGCATTCCGATCGCGGCGGGGGTTCTTTATCCTTGGTACGAGGTTCAGCTAAGTCCCATGATCGCAGCTCTTGCAATGAGCTGCTCCTCGGTTTGTGTTGTGATGAATGCTCTGCGACTCAGACACGTAAGACTTCCTTCGTCAAAAAAGAAGATATCAAGGACGTATACTCTATCCATCGACGGAATGATGTGTATGCGCTGCGTAGAGCACGTTAAAAGGGCGTTGGAGAGCGTTGACGGGGTGGAGAGAGCCGACGTGGATCTTTCCTTAAATAAGGCGGTGATTAAGGCTTCTTCTTCCGTTTCCGTGAAAAAGCTGATCGGAGTCGTGGTAAAAGCGGGATATTGGGCGAAGGACGTCACCGAATAAAAGGGGCTGTCACATTTGACGAGACCGAAAAAGCCCGTGGAGAAAAGAAAAAAAGTCCCGTTTTCCGGTAAAATCAGAAAATGAGACAGGAATCGGTTGAATTTCTTCGAAATTCTCCAAAATATTACGGGCTTTTTCTACCGCCGAATTCGGG
>JAZSMX010000066.1:0-40605 GCA_045536125.1 Eubacteriales bacterium
CGTCGTGCCCCGAATTCGACGGTAGAAAAAGCCCGTAATATTTTGGAGAATTTCGAAGAAATTCAACCGATTCCTGTCTCATTTTCCGATTCTTCCGGAAAACGGGACTTTTTTCTTTTCTCCACGGGCTTTTTCGGTCTCGTCAAATATGACAGCCCCTGTAAGTGGAATTTGAATGATTGGATCAAATTCGCACGTTCCTTTATTTGTTGAACAAATCTCTTTCCAGTCGGTCGGTGGCGAGCTTCATTTGACGCATACAGCTTTTTGCATAATCTGTCAATTCCTTGGCACATCTGTTGCGAGCGATGTTTTCGGTCGGAAGTCCACACAGGTTCATGTGGTATTTCGCGGTCAAGGGGTAGGGAAGACCTACCTCGGTAAAGCCGAACGTTCCGATGACCGATTGCACAAGATCTGCCGTGGCGGGATCCTTTTCATAGTTTTCGCCCATCCACGCATACAGAGCCGGATGGAAATTGCACATGATGCCGCAATAGCCGTCCCCACCGTTCCTCATGGATTCGAGAAAGGTCTGACAGTTGGCGTTGAGGAGCTTGAAGGAGGAGCCCTTGAGCTGTCGGCAACGCTCTGCCATCAGCGCCGCATCGCAGCAGGTATCCTTCATGTAATAAAACTTGCCCGTGGAGAGACACCAATCGAGAATCCTCGGTGTCACGAGACGCTTGTAGGGATGAGGGCATTCGTAAAGTCCGAGCTTGACGTCATCGGGAAGGGCTGCGATGATTTTTTCTGCGTTTGCAATGAAAACGTCATCCCCCTCGTTGTTGGGATCAAGGCGATTGGTAATGAGAATCAAGGCATCTGTCCCGGAAGCCCAGACCGCGTTCAGCTCCTTGATCTGATCCTCGAGGCTGTCACTGACATGCCCTGAGGATACGACGGTAAACTGCTTTCCGCTTTCCTGTTCCAGCTTCTTTGCGCGCGCATAAACTTTTTGGTTCAGCGTCACGCGTTCCTCAAGGGAAAGCCAAAAGATCTCACTTGACTGGCAAATGGCGAAAATGCCGTTCAATCCGTTTTCAAAGTACCAATCCACGTACCCCTCAGCCGTATCGTAGTCTACCTCTCCGTCAGCGGTATACGGCGTGATCATTGTGGTGAAGATATCCATTCTTATCGGCTCCTGACTTTTGAAATTTTTGTGAGTTCATTATATCCTTTTTGAACGGCTTTGTCAATCCCTATGGCGGCACCCACTATTTTTTCTGTTTTGAATCATGGTTACCCATCAAGGACTCGAACCTGTAAGCCCTACGACATGCAATTTCCGCGGTGATTTTCAAAAACATGTCGATGTCTTCTGTGGTATGACAATGAAGCGGTGAAACTCTTACGCAACCGGGGATATTAAGTGCTTTAACAATGCGTCTTGAATAAATGCTGTCAATGCTTCTGTCGCATACGATAACTCCGCGCTTTTCGTATTCTTGGGCGCAAGAGGTGGAATCGAGTCCGTCAATGCCTATCGCGGCTATCAGGTCGCGGCGCGAGAGCGGTAGTTTGTCTGTATAGACGGTGACTCCGGGAATGTGTCGCAACCCGGGAATTTCGGGTGTGCCTTCGAGAATTCTATACAATAGTGCACGCTCTTGCAGGTGAATGCGGCGCATTCCCTCTTGGAACAGATCTTTTCTTGTACCTTCTGAAATAAAGTGCGCGCCTATTTCACAGACATAATTGATTATCTCTATTGCTGCTGCAAAGTTTCCGGGGGAGCTTGTTCCGAGTGCAAACTCTTGCTGCGGTTTAGCTATCAGCTTATGATGAGGCAGAGCGGCAACTCGCTCGGAAACGTAGCCAAAGCCACAGCCCCTCACTCCGAAAAATTTGTAAGGGGCAAAATTTGCACCGTCAAGCTTTAACTCAGCTACGTTAAGAGGAGCGTGTGGCGCGTGCTGAACCGCATCGGAAACAATATAAATGTCGGGTTTTACAGCTCTTGCCGCAGCTACTATTGACCGTAGGTCTGTTATCACCCCGCAAACATTGGATGCAGAGGTAACGCTCAAGAGCGTGGTGTTTTCATCAACCAGTCTCATAACCGCTTCCGGCTCTATTTCACCGGTTTCCGAATTCGCCGGAATCACTCGCATTTCCTTGCCTGTTTTTTTGCAGTAATACTCCACGGCATCATATGCAGAGGGGTGTTCAAGAGAGGAAACGACGGCGTTTGTACCGGGTATGTTTTCCATTATCATACCGACTATTTGAAACATAACTTGCGAGGCTGTAAGCTCGCTTATAAGTGAGCCGCCTTCGGCGGAGAAAACGATTTCAAGCAGCTCGCTTGTTCCGCGTGTGACGAGCTCCTTTAATTCCGTTGCCTTTTGGTGAGTTCTGTCAGGGCAATCGGGAAAACGCTCAACATCGTTTTTCGCTTTCACAGCTGCGGCAAGGCGCAAAGAGCCACCTGAGTTGTCGAAAAACAGGCGCCCACCGTATTCGGGGTCAAAATCGGGAAAGTAAAACTTTTCCTTTAATTTCCCAATGAAATCCGAGTCAAATAAAATTCCATTATCGTAATACACTAACT
Organism: Eubacteriales bacterium; assembly: GCA_045536125.1. Taxonomy (GTDB): domain Bacteria; phylum Bacillota; class Clostridia; order Oscillospirales; family CAG-272; genus UMGS1865. Next base: position 2,558 of record JAZSMX010000066.1, read on the forward strand.
TCTCCTTTTTCCGGCGGAATAAGATCGCCAAGCTTGACGTAGCGGATGGCATCCTTGCCTCTTACTTTTGGGTTGCCGTTTTGATATTCCAGAGCGAGCTCGCTGGTGCTGTATGCGAAATACAGATCGTTCAGAATGTCGCATAATGCCATATTGACAACTCCGCAATGGCTGTACAGATCGGCAAGGAGCGTGTTTTCGTTGGGATCGGAGTTCTCGCCGTAACGGATGCGGACGGAGGTTCTGCCCTGCTGGATTTCGGGGCGGTGCTTTGTGTCATTGTTGAAGTAATTATAAGCGGTCAGAATGTGTCCGTTGTAGACCAGCATGCGCGGACGGCACTGGATGCTTTCTTTGAAATTGACGGGATCGGTCCAGGTTTTTCCCATGTCGGAGGAGGTTGTATAGGAAATGCTGTCCTTTTCGCGATCGGTGCGGTAGATCGCATGGATCGTGCCGTTCAAAAAGCGGTATTCAAATTCGTACTGTGCAGGGAGCGGATAGACGGCAAAAAATTCTACGGTTGCCGCATCGTCGGTTGAGCGGTACAGAATCGGCTCGGCATACTCGCTGAGCGCTACACCGTAAACGTAGCCGTCATCCTCCTTGAAAAAGGCGCAGTGACCGATTTCTTCGGTTGAGTTGTGGTAGTGGTTTTTGAAGCCGCGCTCTTCAAGATAGCGAAGCTCCTCATATATGGTCAGAGGTACGAGCGTGCCGTCCTCGCGGCGGAGCATCATCGTTTTCTCCTCGCTCAGAGTACCGTCGGGGAAGGTAAAATCCTTGTAGCAGATGCGGTGCTCGGTCTCGGCGCGGCTGTACTTTTCGTAAAACACTCGGACCTTGCCGTTTCCCAAGCCCCAAATATTATTGCAGTAAACGTCATCGCCCTCGGCAACCGTCACGAAGCGGATGTTCGTGGGCTGGGATGCGGGAAAATAGGAGAGCGCAATTTTGCCGCGCGATTCCCCGTAACGGCATTGGAATCCGGGCATGTATGCGCAGAACATGATACCGTATTTGGAATCGAAGGCAAGAGACGCGCCGTCGGCACTGGTTTGAGTGAGTCCGTCGTTGATTTGAAGAGAATGATCAAGAATCGACATAAATACCTCCTGTTTTTAGTGTTTTTAGTATTGTAACATAACTATTTTGAAATATAAATAGGAAAATCAGCAAAAAGCATTGAAAATCAAGCAAATCGGTGGTATAATATCGGTATGAACAACTATTTTAATTACAAATGGAGCGGTCAGGGAATTCGCATTGAATTTACCGACACTCCTTCGATTGCAGAGCGTGAAATACACGCATATCATGAAATATTATACTGCAAGGATGCCGATTTGACCTTATACACAGAGAACAGGCGAATGAGCATTCAGGGAGATTGGCTTTTCGTTATTCCTAAAGGCAAATATCATAGGCTTGATTTATCGGGTGTCGAGCAATTTATAAGGCTTAAAATATCCATTCAGGATGAAGCGGTAAGGGAGCTTCCCGTTTGTTTGTTTCAGTCCGGAATATGCGCCTTTCACCCGATAGGTAAGCACTGTAATTTGCTGATTGAAAAGCTATGCGCTGTTTTGCAGCGCGAGCGGAACAACTGTGATGATTTTTTTGTACATAGCGCAACAATGATGCTCGTTGCAGAGTTGGAATTGCTTCGAACAAGTGCTGATATTAACGCTGTTCCCATAAGCGATCGGACGATATTGGAAATTATAGAGTACATATCGCAAAATTTATCGAGAAATTTGAGCGTAAAATCATTGGCAAAAATCGCATGTGTATCGCCTTCTTTTCTTACGCATAAATTCAAAAAAGAGGTCGGGATATCGCTTCACCGTTACATTGTGCAAAAAAGAATGGTGTATGCGAAAGAACGAATTGATTGTGGGGAAAAACCGTCTAAAATTTACGAGGATTGCGGATACAACGATTATTCCTCATTTTATAAAGCTTATTTGGATTATTTTGATTTTCCACCGTCTGAAAAAGCATAAAAGGGCAATATCAACCGATTTTAGTCGGAACGATATTGCCCTTTTGCGTTGTGTTGCCAACATTCGTTCATAGGGTGGACCTGTTTGGTTGCCCGCAGGCGTTCACGGAATGCCCCTACGGAATACGATTAAGATGCCTTCGCCGTGGGAAGTGTGGCGACATTCAGCATATTCTCAATAAAAATACCGTACCCCGTGGTGGGGTCGTTCGCCATCATATGTGTAACAGCACCAACCAATTTCCCGTCTTATGATAATCAAGCGAAGCCGAGTCTGTGCTTGCACAAGCGAGCGAGCGCAGATTGCTCCGCGGTGGCTCGTCAAAAGACGAGCGGAGTGCATCGCACCAAGCGGTAACGCTTGCACCGCAAAGGAGTATAATGGACTGCCACGCAGGTGTGTGGTCAAGAAAGGAAAACAAAGTTGTAACTTATTTTACTTCAAAATCGAACACCCTGAAATCATCACAGCCGTGAGTGGAGATGGGGATAAAGGAGATCTCCTTTATTTTCCAGTTCACACGGTGGCGCACAAAGCGTTGGTGATTATCAGAAACCAAAATTCCATATTTTTCACCCGCTGTGTTTTTTCCTTCAATTTTGTACTCCTTAATAAGAGTCGACGGAAGCTTGAATTCGGTTTGCACAAGCGGATAATTACAAGGCATATTGTGGTATTTACGATTCATATCGTTATCAAATACCAGCCGTATTTCTGATATTCCGATATCTTCTTCAAAGGTATATGTCACCGAGTCCCCGGGCTTGCCAATCCATAAATTGTTCGCTCCTCGGTCGATGCCGTTTCTTATGATTTCGCTATTACAATGTGCTTGCAGAGTGGTTGATGGGATTTCTCTTGTATGCCGGGGAATATAACAGTCATCGTCCATTAAGGTTTGCTGAAGCTTGGAGATATCCACTTTTTCAATTTCGCAATGATCTTTGATGGACTGAGCGACCGCCGTGCCGAGTGCCTGACCTAATATTGCGCAGGTCGCCATAACGCGCGAGGAGGAGAGTGCCGCGTGTGTGACGCTGATGTTTCTGCCTGCAAAAACAAGATTTTTAACATTCTCCGAGAGCATACACCGAAGCGGTAATCCCCAAGGCTGAGGCGCGGGATGATAGATGGTTGGATGCCCCTTTGTATAGTAAAAGCCTTCAGGAAAATGGTCGTCCATTGTCCATCCTGCATAAGCCACAATGTCCTCAAAGCGTCCTTCGGCTTCTACGTCGTTTTGAGTGACGATATATTTTCCTACATAGCGGCGGCTCTCACGTTTGCCCGGTAAAAACCCGATCCATTCCAGCTCCCAATTCTCCACTCCGTGGTCGCCGTGGTTTTTCATATGATCCCAAACACCGTAACAGATCTTCAAAAGCTCGTCGCGGCAACGGTCTGTATCGTGTATGCAATCCCACTCACCGCCCAACTCTATCCACCAAAAATTGTTATTTTTATCGTGGTCCTTGTATGGAAGGTCAGCATCGGACTCATATTTGTACGCCCATTTGGGAGGAACAAAATCGACCTTGTGATCAGTTTCTCGAATTTGAAAAAGACAGCTCATGCCCATCGTCTTTCTATCTGCCATGTCCGGGGGAATCGTTTCACCGAATTCGTTTTTCGCCTCTCTGCCGTACATAAATTTCGCACCTGTCAAGGGAGCTAAGATCGAGTCTCCCGAGCAATCTGCAAAATAGGTAGCGGAAACCGTATGAAAGGTTTCTGCGTTGGATTGCCAAGCTTTGATGCTTACTATTCTGTTATTATCCGTAACAGCATCAAGGCAGCTTGAATTGAGCAAGAGCGTGAGGTTTTTCTCCGCCATCGCCTTTTCATATAGCACGCTGTCCCAAATTGGATATTTCAGCGATGGATTTTGATAGAAGTTCTCAAGAAAAATCTCCTCGATGATTCCGCCCTCGCGGTTGTCCTTCCCATGGGCACCGCCTATCCACATTCTGATTTCACTTGACGCGTTACCGCCAAGTACGGGTCTGTCCTGTACGAGAACCACCTTGATGCCGTGACGTGCCGCTGCGATAGCACAGCAAAGTCCCGCCATACCTCCACCCACGATGCAAAGATCTGTATGATATAAAATATTTCTCATTTTTACTTCTTCCTTATTGATTTTTATATCTCGCTGTGTTATAATTATAGCACAAAAATATATGATATCATAGAAATATCGGGCGAAAAATATATAAAAATGGGCAATTATATGAATTTGATCGAATTAATCGAAAGCTATATTGTTTTTCTTATTACCGAATGTAATTTATCAATATCTCTTCATCCTCAGGGCGAAGAAACGCTCATCACCTTCAGCCGCTTGATGAGGTTCAACATTCACGACAACTCGTACTGCGCTTATATAAAATCAATTTCGGAGGGACGAAAAAGATGTCTTAAACAGCAGAAGAGGGTGTTTAAAAAATGTACCGAGATAAAGGACGGCTTTTGCGGTGTCTGTCACGCAGGTGTTTTTGAGTACGTTTATCCAATCTCTGACGGAGAATCAATTACAGGTTTTATATCAGTAAGCGGATATTCTTGTGAGGAAGGTGCGAAAAAGCTTGATGCCGCAGTAACTGCTTTGGGAGATTCGGGGGAAACACTTTTACGGTGCTACGCATCCTTACGCGCTCCGAATGTTGATAAGCATAAGCTTGATACGCTTGTGCTTCCGCTTGTCAGTATGCTTGAACTATCCTACAAAGAAGAAACACCGTCGGTAGAAAGTACACAGATCACTTCCATATGCCGATACGTAAGGCAAAATTATGCTAACGATCTCACTACCGAAACAATTTGCAAGGAGTTTTACTGTAGCCGTTCCGGTTTCAGTCATAGGTTTAAGAAGGAAACAGGAAAAAGCTTTCGGGAGTATCTGATCGGTGTCCGTTTAGAGCATGCGAAGCGACTGTTGAAATATTCCAATCTCAGCATTACAGAAACAGCTCTTTCCGTGGGCTTCAATGATGCCAATTATTTTTCAAACGTTTTCAAAAAATACGTTGGAGTATCTCCCATCGTGTATCGCAAGGCTTCATTGTAAAAAGGCAATATCATTCCGAAAAATCGGGCTGATATTGCCTTTTTCATTACGATGCCCGTGCCTGTGGCATTTGCACCGCAAAGGAGTATCATGGGAAAGCCCGACAGGTGTGTGGTCAAGAAAGGACAACAGTTTTTAACAAAAAGGTTAAAACTCAAAAGCAATAATAAAGAATAAAATAGTTAAAGGTTGCAAAAATCTATTATATAAATCTTGACAAACTACAGTTGCCATGATAAAATAATGTTGAAAACAGTTAAAGGTTGCAAAAATCTATTATAGAGGTGCTTATGGAAATCAAGCGTGAATTATATTTGAATCAATTGATTAGCCGAAAAGGAAACGGATTTGTCAAGGTGATCACCGGTATTCGCAGATGTGGTAAGTCCTATCTCCTGAACAATATCTTTTATAATTACCTATTGGAAAGCGGTGTGGAGAAAGATCATGTCATTCGTTTTGCTTTTGATTCTGCCGATGATTTGTATTTGATCGGTGAGAGTTTGATTGCCATTGAAAAGGAAAAGCGCAAGGTCGATCCGGAAAGATTTATGAGCTATATTCGCTCGAAAGTAACCGACGATAAAACTTATTATCTTCTTTTAGATGAGGTTCAGCTGCTTGACTGCTTTGAAGCCGTTTTGAACGGATATCTGCGTAAAAACAATATGGATGTTTACGTTACGGGAAGCAACGCAAGGTTTTTGTCAAAGGATATTATCACCGAGTTTGCAGGGCGCGGTGATGAGGTCCATATGTATCCGCTGTCCTTTGCAGAGTTTATGAGCTGTTATCAGGGCGACAAATATGAGGGGCTTGCGGAATATATGCTTTACGGCGGTATTCCGCTTGTAGTCTTGCGAGAGAACGCGCAGGATAAGGCAAAGCTTTTATCAAATCTGTTTGGGGAGATTTATATTTCGGATATCGTAAAGCGAAATAAGATCCGTAATATCGGAGAGCTTGAAGACCTTTTGAACATTCTTTCTTCGTCCATCGGCTCGCTTACCAATCCCGAAAAGCTGAAAAACACTTTTAAAACTGTAAAAAAATCAAAGATCACAGCCGCAACCATCAAAAAATATATCGATTGCTTTGAGGATTCTTTCTTAATCGACTCAGCGGAGCGTTACGATATTAAAGGAAGAAGCTATATCGAAACTCCCAAGAAATATTATTTTTCCGATCTTGGACTTCGCAATGCGCGCATCAAATTCCGTCAGCCTGAGCAAACGCATGCAATGGAAAATGTGATCTACAATGAACTTTGTATGCGAGGGTATAGTGTTGACGTGGGGGTAGTACAAATTGCCGAAAAAGACAAGGACGGAAAGGTGACGAGAAAGCAGCTCGAGGTCGATTTTGTCTGCAATCTCGGATCTAAGCGTTTTTACATTCAATCAGCTTTTTCCATCCCCGATGAAGAAAAGCGTGCGCAAGAAATTCGCCCCTTCCGTAAGATTGATGACTCTTTTAAAAAGATCATCGTTACCAAAGATATTGTCGCTCCCTATTATGATGAGCACGGTATATTGACGGTGAATGTTTATGACTTTTTGCTGAATCCGAAATGTATTGAGGGGTAATGTATCGTTACTGAAAAGTTTTTGCACTTGTGTAGGAGGTTATCGATATAAGCGTGATAGACGTTCTGGTGGATGATTGTGAAAACTGAATAGTCATCGGACAAAAAACGTTGTCCCTTATCAAACTCACTTGTGAGTGGGTGTTACATAAGGGACAACAACTTTTAACAGATACTTTACAATATGACCGAAACCGAACAATGGGTAGTTAGCATTTGCGTCCAATCAAGAAATAAATATTTCCGCTGATATGCTCCCCCTCAAGATAAGTACCGTATACATCATCGTGCACTACCTTGAACCGTGGATCGAACTCGGGCGTTGCATCGTAGATTTTGGCAATTGATACCGCAGATTCACAGTCCTTTTCGGCGAACAAGCGCACAGTCGCATCCGAGAGTCCTTTTAACTCTATCGAGCGCCTGTATCGTACGTTGACAGGGGGCGTTTCTCTGCATGAGATCACACCGTACGACTGCTCTACAAATACTCTGCACTCCCTATGCTCGCCTCGGCTGAAATGATATGAAGATCTTCCGTCGGTCATTTCGGCTTCTGCTCCACATAATATGGGTGCGCCAAGGGGGAATTTCAAGTGCGTGTCCGTTGTAGTATTGGCGTTATACACCGAGAAGAACATCGCATTGTCGTGTCGTGCAATAGCGATCGTGGGGGGCTTTATGCCTTCCTCTTTTTTTGTAAAGAATATTTCATATCCGAGGGTATACAGAGCCTTCCGTAGGCAACTCGCATCCTCTTTAATATCAAGTTTCATAAAATCGGTGAAGCTCTTGACTGCTTGGAGCTTTTTCTTTGTTCCATACATAAGTATGGCGATTCCGGCTTTGGCAAAACTCACCAGCTTGTTAAGTACGGCGGGATTTTCCGGGACGGGTGATATCAGTATGCTCTTGCGGTAAATATCCGCATTATGTCCGAGAAACGTGTCGGTTGAAACTACGCAACAAAGGGGCAGACCGTCGTTGATAGCATCACAGATGTAGTTGTCTGCCAAATTCATTTCCTTGAGCAGATCTGCATCGTGAGAGGTGGTGTACTCTCTCATAGGGTATACCCATACCAAAGGTGCAGGCTCGTCCGCCGCATCCTTTTCCGCCTTCAGAATGTGCGGCAGAGGCTCGTTGACACACGCATCGGGCATATCTCCATAGGAATTATCAATGGAAAGGATATTGAGAGAATTTGCCGTTTCTATCTTTCCGTCGGCATTGATGCGAGAGATCGCCATAGGAAGATAAATGTCGCAAGGAGAGCCGTCGTAGCGGTCGTACCAGGGTGAGTTGATCCACCAAGGATCGTGGATATAGTAGCGGAACGGAAATCTTTCATTTGGCAACTCACAGACGCGCGTCATGTGCCCCATAATCTCAAGACCGTAGTTGTCGTTGAGCGCCGCCCAAGGAGAATTTGGCGGCGCGGTGATATCGAGATTGGCATTGTAGATGTCATATAGGGGTACACCGTCGCTGGCGTAGTCGATGCCCACCGAATTGTTTGTGCCTCTTGTCTCAAGCGGGAATGTACACTCTTTTCTAAAAAGCTTCCAGAATGAGAAAACGTTTTCTTTCGTTTCAGCCAGCTTTTCGGGATAGTAATTTTCTCCGTCGAAAATTTTACCTGTTTTATCCCAAGGGTTAGCGCTAAAGCCAAGTCCATTGGAGAGCCACAGATAATCAAAGCCCATGTCCCGCAGGAAAATCTCGGATTGCTTGCCGAGAAATGTGCCAAAGGGTGTTCCCTCGGGGATTCCGACGGGATAGGCGGCATAATAGCGGTCATCCGCGTGTAAGGTTGCCGTTGCATCAACAAAGCCGTGCTTGTCGATTCTTGAGCCCGAGCAGATCTCGGTGTGGCGGTTGTATTTGAAATCCGAAATGGCAAATTCGGGACCGATGTCAAAGGTCTCACCTACCCGTATTACAGCCTCGGGAAATGCTTTTTTGCCTTCCTCCTTCAAGCAAGAAATGATTGTTTTGAGGATACCGTAGGTCATCACAGGCGCGTTTTTGATATAATCCTGCTTTCTTTTGTGTAAAGAGGTTTCAAGCGGCTCACCGTCCTCAAGATACGGCAGGTTTGCCGTTCCCACAAAGCGCGCCCATTCGAACACGTCATTCAAGTTTCCCGCGTAATCAAGGATCTCGCTTCCGTCGCCCACCCAAAGCATGACCGAAATAGATTTTCGATTCTTCAAAAGCGGTCTCCATTGCTCGAATATTTGCGCGCATATCTTTTGTATATAGGCCTCGTCGGTTTGCTTAAAAGGCTTTAGGCTCAATTCTAATGTAACGTTTTTAAACATAGATAACTCCTTTTATTTCACCTCGATCAATTCAATGCCGCTGATTTTTTAAAATTTTCTCAATGGGGGTGTCTCAAATTTTCAATTTGAGACACCCCCATATTTTAGGAATATTATTTTTTTCTTCTGAAGAAGGTATACATCACACCGAAGAAAAGAGTGAACAGGGGAATCAGTGACGCAACGATCAAGGTCCAGAGCGCAACGTCACCCGAGGACAGGATCAAGGAGGAGGAGGACATCTGTACGGGAGAAATATTCAATTCGTCATTCTTTGAAGGACAGATATCTTCAAATACAGAGAGAATATAAAGAATATTTCCACCCGAAGAAAGCGTATTCGCCGTAGAGGATACGGACAGATGAGAGGAGATCCAGAACACGGAGGAAGCTTCCTTTTGAGAAAGCGCTCCGATGACGTAGGTTTCTCCTTCCTCTACAAGCTCGTTTTCTTCAACGTCCGATAAAAATCCTTTTTCCGTGGTGGAAAGGACGGGGGATACGTCAATCCCCTCCGACGGATGAATGACGATCGGATGAGAAAGGATGGAAAGATATCTCCCTTTAAAATCCTTTGCTACGGAAGAGCGATGTACGGCTGCGGAAAAATAGTAGGGTGTCTCTGCACTCAAAACAGAGGCTTCATCCGCTTCACATACGATCCCCTCCGACCAAGAAACGGAAAGACCGTAAGTCGAGAGCAAGGAAAGAAGATTGGGAAGATCGGTGCTTGCGTAATCGGTTGTTAAAAACAAGTGTCCGCCGCGCGCAAGGTAATCTTCAAGGGCATTCTTTTCGGTTTTTCCGATATCCTTCTTGGGAGAAAAGAGAATGAGGAGATCGCAATCCTCGGGAATCCGTTCAATACTGTCCAGATGAGACACGAAAAAGTTATTTTTTGAAAGCGCGGTTTCCAGGTCCGTATCCTTTTGGGAGAAGGAAAATTGATTTGAGGTCGCAATATATACGTTGCGAACGTCATCTTGCGAAACAAAGGAAACGGCATTGGAAAGGAGCTTGTCTCCGTTGAAGAAGGCAACCGTGGAGTTGGAATAGTACAAATGGTATCCGAGCTGGAGAGTGGTCTGATCAATGCCCTCTGCAGATCCCGTTTTCTGATACTGAACGTAGGAAGAGATCAGATAATCGTAATAGGCGGCGGGAATCTGACCGATCTCCTTGTTTTCGTAGTAGTACAGATCCGATATGTCTATGATCCGATACCTTTCTTCTCCCGCTACAATCAAGCTTCCGTTGCGAAGAGAAGAGGACGTATAAGATGAGAGAAGCTCCGAATCCTTTTGGGGATCGATGATCCTGAGCTCCAGATAGGGACTTTCCTCCTTGTATTGCTTTAAGAAGGAAAGAAGCTCCTTGTCGGCATTTTTTCTGCCACCCTCGCAAAGAAAATAAAGGGTAACGGGTTCGTCCAAAGCGTGAAGCAAGTCAAGAGACGCACCGGAAATGCGGAAAATATCGCTTCCCGTCACGTCGGAATTGGCGATCCTTTCGGGGAGAAGGAGAATGAAAACGTTGGAAAGAATCACGGACAAAAGGAGCAAGGCGGAAACGGCAGCGGACAAAATCCGTTTTTTTACGTTGTAAAAATCTCCCCTTCTCTTCTTGATCAGAAGAACCTGAAGGAAGAGGAACAGCGCAGTGAGGGTTAAAAAATAAACGGTTCCCGGAAGATTGAATTTTCCGTAGGTGAAGGAGTAATAGATTCCCGTTGGATTGAGGAGGAGAGAAAGCTTTTCACCGAATCCTTCCTCGGGGAGAGGAAGATAGAAGAAAAAGGTATTCAGAAAATAGAAAAACAAGGTCACTCCAAGGGAGACGGCAAGAGAGACGGCGGGACGCTTGATCAGACAAAAAAGAAAACGGATCAGGGAGACCAGAAAGAGACAGAATAAAAATGCTCCGAAAAGTGCCGTTTCCGATGCCGCAACAGGACTTTCCCCGAACATAGAAAGAATCAGGGGCAGAATGGAAAAAAACGAAAATGGGATCAAAAGGAGGGTTGCGGTTGCCAAAAAGTCACCAAGGACAAGGGAGACGGAGGAAAGCGGCAAGGAACAAAGAAAACGGGACGTACCGTTTCCCTTCTCCTTTATTGCCCGGAAAAAGGCAAGGAACGGAAGAAGAATGACCAATACAAGGGACATATATCCCAGGGAATAGGAAAGGGATGCATATCCCATGGAGAGATTGAAAACGGAAAAAAGAATGCCGAAGCAAAGAAAAATCAAAAAGAGAAGAAGATAGGAAGAAATTGAAAAAAAGCGAAGCTTGAGCTCATTACGGTAAACGGCAAGCATATCAGATCTGTTCCTCCTCTTCGTGTGATGTCTTTGAGCGATCCTCTTTTGGGATGGGAGTAAAGCTGTTCTCCTCCAACAGGAAAACGGAGTCGCACAGCCTCCTTGCTACGTCGGTGTCCGTGTCTGTAAGGATCACCGTTCTCCCATCAAGCACGTTTTCCAAAACCGACTCAAAGCTTTTCTGCTCACTGCTTGAAAGAGAGGAAAACGGGGACGTCAGAACCACAATTTCGTCTCCCTTCAAGGTTGCCATCGCAAGGGAGAGACGCTTTTTTTCATAATTTGAGAGATTTTTTACCAACGTATTTCTTCTGTGCGAGAGCTCGGTAACGAGCAATAGATCCGCAATTTTACGGACTGCCTTCTGATATTCCATTCCCTTTACGTCCGCAACGAAAAGAAGGGATTCAAGAACACTCATACAATCAAAGGCAGCACACAGCGACGGCATGAGGGAAATGAAGGATTTTGCCTTTTTTGATTCCTTTTTCATGTCGAAGCCGTTGATCACAACACTTCCCGCGGTGGGAATACGCACTCCCGAAAAAAGATCTGTCAGAAGAATTATCAATTTTTCCGTAGCGCAAATGCCGTATTTTTTTCCGTTGTTCAGCTTTAAGGATGCATGCTCTATGAGAATTTCTTTTTTTTCGGTAACGGTTACGTTTCTCAGCTCTACCAATGTCACGACCTCCGTTTTAAAACATCACGTTAATATTACAATATGATTGTGTCATGCGTTTGACTGTATTTTGACTTTTTTATGACGTGGAAAACGAAAACGGTTGCGGAATTTCCTTTTTCGGCACAGATTCCGCAACCCATACGTTTTTATTTGCTTTCGGAACAGAGAATGAGAAAGGAGCAATGAGGAAGCGTTACGGTGCCACTCACTCTTTTTTGAGTCAGAGCGTTGATATAACGTCCGATAAGAGGAGCGGTGCGTTCCTCGCCCATGTTACACAAAACGGTGAGTACGTCATTTTCCTTCTTTCGTTCATAAGCAAAAAAGGATGCTTCGCAAGCAAGAAAACGGAAGTCTCCGTCCTTGAGCGCGGGGTGAGAGTGTCTCAGCCTTCCGAGGGCGCGGTAATGCTTTAAGAGGGTGTCGCATTCGTTCCCCCACGGAAAAGGCATCCGACAGAAGGGATCATGATATCCCTCCAGTCCCACCTCGTCTCCGTAGTAAACGGAGGGAACTCCGAAGACCGTAAACTGAATGGCAGATGCCATTTTCAGCTTGCGGATCGCGTATGTCCGATCCTTTTTGGAAAGGCGCTTGCGAGAGAGCTGTTCGTTGGTTTGCCCATCTCCCACTGTAGGATCACCAAGACGCGTCAGAATTCGTTCCGTATCATGCGTTCCGAGCAGATTCATCAGAGAATTGCTGACGTGCAAGGGATAAGATCCGTAAAGCTCCGTCAGAATATGGTAAAAGGCTTTGGCGTCCCCTCTCTCCAGAAAGGCGAGAATCGCGTTGCGGAGCGGATAGTTCATGACACTGTCCAGCTGTCTGCCCGAAAAATATCTTCTTCGCTTTCCGTAAGCGATCTTGTCTGCCGCGTTTTCCCAAACCTCTCCGATGATCATGCCGCACTCATCGGTTGTTTCCTTGACGGTTTTCCGCAATTCGTCCAGAAAATCATCGGACAGCTCATCCGCAACGTCAAGACGCCAGCCGTCAGCGCCCCTTTGCAGCCATTTTTGGATGATGCCGCCATTTCCCGTAAAGTATCTTCTGCAGGAAAGATCGGTATGGTTCAGGCGCGGCATGATCTCTATATTCCACCAGCACTCGTAATCGTTTGGGAAGGAGCGGAAGGTAAACCACGGATAATAACGGGAATCGGGAGATTGATAAGCGCCCGTTTCCTCATAGCTTCCTCTGCGGTTGAAGTATCTGCTGTCATCCCCCGTATGATTGAAAACACCGTCCAGAATGACACGCATTCCGCGCTTGTGTGCTTCGCGGATCAAGTGATCAAACGCTTCTTCTCCGCCTAAAATACTGTCGATTTTCTCATAATCCGCCGTGTCGTAGCGGTGGTTGGAGTATGCGTCGAAGAGCGGAGAGAGATACAGCACCGTGACGCCGAGAGAAGAAAGATAATCTAACTTTTGCGCGACGCCCCAAAGATTTCCGCCGAAAAAAACGTGATTGGAAAGAGGCGCGCCCGGCGTTTTCGCATATTGAGGAATTCCGTTTTCCCAATCGGGATTGAGGACGGCATCCTTATGAAGAGCGCACGGTCCGTCGCCTCTGTAAAAGCGGTCGAGGAAGATATGGTACATGATACCGCCCGAAAACCAATCGGGAACCTTGAACTCCTTTTCATAAACAAGAAGGCGAAATTTGTTCCCTTCTCTCAAAGAAAGCGTACAGTCCACGTTATTGACGCTGTCGGAAAAAAGAGTGTCCCAACCGCGGATCAAAAGAAATTCATAATAAAAAAGACCAAATCCGGATGTGCCGCAGAGAAGCTTCGTGTCTACCCTCAGGCTGTAAACGTCCGTCGAACCTTTGGTCGTTTGAAAGGAAAGCGGCAGATCCCGTGCTTCTTTTCCGTCTTCGTTGATGCGAAGCACGACGGCGGAAGCCCCGATCGAACGGGGAACGGAGAGGAGAAAATTGACCGACGTACCCCAAACGAACGCACCGAGAGAGGATACGTCCTTTTGGTGAATGCGCTTTTCGATTCTGATCGTTTGTCCGCTCTCAAGAGCGTCGTGTAATTTGAGTAGCATTCAAAAAATCCTTTTTAAGTATCGTTTCAAGGGCTGTCCCATACAGTGTTGCTTTCGCATTGAATGAGACAGCCCCGTTTTTATTTTACTTTACCTTTTTCAGCTTCCAGATCCGCTGCGCGTATTCTTCAATACTGCGGTCTGCCGCAAACTTACCTGCCGCGGCAACGTTGAGAAGGGACATGCGATTCCAATGCTCCTTGTCCTGATATGCGCGGATCATCGCCTCGTGCGTCATGTGGTAGGATTCGAAATCCGCAAGACACATATAGGGATCCGCAACACCGTGACCGTTGTTGAGCAGGTAGGATGCAATATCCGCAAAGGATTCGCCCGCAAAGCCCGTGGAAAGCTGATTGACGATTTTTGTAAGACGTTCGTTGGAAATGAAATAGTTGGCGGCACGGTAGCCGTTGAGCCAAAGCTGCTCTACCTCGTCCGCCTTAAGACCGAAGATGAACATATTCTCCGCTCCCGCCGCTTCCTGCATTTCCACGTTTGCACCGTCCAGCGTTCCGATGGTAAGTGCTCCGTTGATCATCAGCTTCATGCAGCCCGTGCCACTTGCTTCCTTACCCGCAAGAGAGATCTGCTCACTGATTTCCGCAGAAGGAATCAGTGCCTCTGCCATGCTGACGCTGTAGTTTTCAAGGAAGACCACGTTGAGCTTTTCGCGAATACGGGGGTTTTGCTCAATGTCCTTGCCGATCATGCAAAGAAGCTTGATGATCCGCTTTGCCATGTCGTATCCGGGAGCTGCCTTTGCACCGAAAATAAAGGTTTGCGGCTGCATATCAAGATCGGGATTTTCCTTCAGATCAAGGTAGAGTCCGATGATATTGAGGGCATTGAGAAGCTGACGCTTGTATTCGTGCAGACGCTTGATTTGTACGTCGTACACCGAGTGTGTGTCGATCGTCTTTCCTGTTTTTGCCGCGACAAGGTTTGAAAAACGGATCTTGTTTTCATGCTTGATGGCGCGCAATCTGTCAAGAACCTGTGCATCGTCCGCAAATTTTGCAAAGTTCGCAAGCTCTTCGGGGCGGTGGCGGTATCCTGTGCCGATGCATTCGTCCAGAAGAGAAGCAAGCATGGGATTGGAATAGCACAGCCAGCGGCGATGGGCAATGCCGTTGGTCACGTTGTCGAATTTTTCGGGATACATCCGATAGAAATCCTTGAAGGTGGAATCCTTGAGGATGCTTGAGTGAAGCTCGGAAACGCCGTTGACGGAGTGAGAGGCAATGACCGAAAGATTTGCCATGCGCACCTGTCCGTAACCGACGATGCTCATGTGAGAAATTCTGCCCCAGTTTCCGGGGAATGCCGTCCACGCGTCGCGGCAGAACCGCTCGTTGATCTCCTTGACGATCATATAAATTCTGGGAAGCTTGAGACGGAAGAGATCCTCGTTCCAGGTTTCAAGAGCCTCGGGCATGACCGTGTGATTGGTGTAGGAAACGGTTCTCGTTACGATGCTCCATGCCTTTTCCCAGGAGAAGAAATAATCGTCGATGAGGATTCGCATCAGTTCGGGTACGCAGAGCGCGGGATGTGTGTCGTTGATGTGAATCGCGACTTTATCCGCAAGGTTGTCAAGCGTTCCGTAAACCGCCATATGATCGCGAATGATGCTTTGGATGGATGCGGAAACGAGGAAATATTGCTGAGAAAGACGCAACAGCTTTCCCTCCGTATGATTGTCGGAGGGATAGAGCACCTTGGAAATGATCTCCGCATTGGTGCTTTCCTCCAGTGCGCGGGTATACTGTCCTTGCGTGAAAAGGCGCATATCAAACTTTTGAATGTTGCGTGCGCGCCACAGACGGAGCTGGCTGACCGCAGAGCTGTCAGCTCCCGAGATCATCATGTCATAGGGGACTGCCTCAATTTCCTCTGCATCCTCATAAATGATTTCGCAATGACCGTCGGTTTTCCATTCCTCTCTGATTCTTCCCCCGAAGCGCACCTTGTAGGTGCGGTCGGTTCTGGGAACCAGCCATACCTCTCCGCCGGGAAGCCAGATGTCGGGTGTTTCCACCTGAATGCCGTCCACGATCATTTGCTTGAACAATCCGTACTCGTAGCAGATGGAAAATCCCGTTGCCGGATAGTCAAGGGAGGAGAGAGAATCCATAAAGCATGCGGCAAGTCTGCCAAGTCCTCCGTTGCCGAGCCCCGCATCGGGTTCGCATTCGTAAAGCTCCTCAAGAGAAAAGCCGAGCTTACCGAGTGCCGTTTCGTAAGCATCTGCAAGTCCGAGGTTGCACAGGTTTGTTTTGAGCGATCTGCCGAGCAAAAACTCCATGCACATATAGTACACGCGCTTTGCTCCCGCGGCATTGACCTTTTTCTTGTACGCGGTGCGCTTGTCGCTGAGAATGTTTTTTACCGTGATCGCAGCCGCCTTGTACATCTGGTCGCGGGATGCTTCCGCTGCCGTGCACCCGAAATAACGCTGCAAAACGTTTTCGAGCAATTCCTTGACCTCTGCGCTGTTGGGATTGTAATTCATATATTTTGAGCCTCCGTAGGATAGATCCCACCGTGCGGGACCGAGATTGATTTTTGACAAAAGAGATTTTAAAGCTCCCCGTAAAGAGAGAGGTACTTCTTCGCGGAAACACTCCACGAGAAGTCGGTGTTCATGATCTTGCGAACGAAGCGGCGGCGAAGCGCGTCGTCGTTCCAGAGCGCGATGGCTGCCTCCGTGCGCTCTCTGAGCTCATACGAGGAATAATTGGAGAAGGTGAATCCACCGCCCATGATCCTTCCCTTGGCATCGATCCAATAGGGCTTGATGGAGTCGTAAAGTCCTCCTGTTTCCCTGACGACGGGAATCGCTCCGTAACGGGAAGCGATCATTTGCGAAAGCCCGCAGGGCTCGCTCTTTGAGGGCATAAGGAAGATATCCGTTGCCGCATAGATCCGCTTGGAAAGATCTCTGTCATAGGTGATCATGGCACTGACCTTGTCGGGGAATGCCGCTTGCAGATCCAAGAACAGACGCTCGTATCTGTCCTCTCCCTTTCCGAGAATGACGAGCTGCACGTCGTTTTGCGAAACGATATCCCAGATGCAATCGGCAAGAATATCAAGTCCCTTGTGGGAAGCCAGACGGGAAATGATCGCAAGAAGAGGAACGTCGCGTCGCTCGGGAAGCCCCGCCTCCTTTTGAAGCGCGAGCTTGTTCTTTGCCTTCCCGGCAAGGCGGGAAGAGGTAAAGGGAGCGGCGATTGCGCTGTCGGCTTCGGGATTGTAATAAACGTAATCGATGCCGTTCAAAATTCCCGAAAGCTTATAGGCGTTTCTCTCAAGACAGCCCTCCAAGCCGTGCGCGTATTCGCTTGTTCGAATCTCCTCCGCATAGCGCTGGCTGACCGTTGTAACACGGTCGGCACATTCGATTGCCGCCTTCATCAAATTGATGCATCCGCCGTGATCCATGAGCGAATGCTCGTTTTCCCCGAGCGCGAATACGTCACCGAGAATCGCGAAATCGTACTGCCCTTGATATTCGATATTGTGGATGGTGAAGACGGTACGGATCTTTTCATATCCGGGACGGCTTTTGTAAATGCAGTTGAGATAAACGACCGAAAGCGCAGATTGCCAATCGTGCGCGTGGAGAATATCGGGATAAAAGCCGACACGCGCGATCGTTTCCAAGACAGCCATGCAGAAATAAGCATAGCGTTCACCGTCATCAAAGTAGCCGTAGAGAGACGGTCTTTTGAAATAATACTCGTTGTCAATGAAATAATAGGTGACGCCGTCCTTTTCAAGACTGTAAACACCGCAATATTGCTGACGCCATGCCAGTGTCACGTAAAACACCGCTTCTTCCTTCATTTGCTTGCGCCATGCATCCGATACCGATGCATAGAGCGGAAGAATAACGCGTACGTCTGCCTCGTTCGTGGATGCAAGAGCGGCGGGAAGAGAGCCGAGAACATCTCCAAGACCTCCCGTTGCCGCAAACGGCATTGCTTCCGCACCGACGTATAGTACTTTTTTCATAAGAATAAGGGATCCTTTCTTTTGTGTAGGTTTCGGTAAGATCAGACCATGATTCCCTTTCCGATAAAGAAGGGCATGGTTTCATAGCCCGAAAGATTTCTTCCGTCCTTGATGACAACGTTTTTATCCGCAATGACACAGTTGAGAGAAGCATTTGCTCCCACGTAGGTGTCCTGCAAGAGAATGCTGTTCCTGATCACCGTTCCTTTTCCGACGTGGACACCTCTGAAAATGATGGAGTTTTCCACCGTTCCCTCGATGATACAGCCATCCGCGATCATGCTGTTTTTGACCGTGGCATCGGACGTGTATTTCGTGGGAGCGCTGTTTCTGATCTTGGTGTAGACCTTTCGGTCGGGATTGGAGAACAGGTCGCGACGGACGGTGTCGTCAAGCAGCATCATGGAGGTGCTGAAATAGTTTTCCAGCGAGGAGATGCAGGCTGCGAATCCGTCGAAGCAATACGTGCGGATCTGTTTCTTCTTCAATTGCTTTGCGATAATGTCGCGGGTAAAGCTCTTGTAGCCGTGAGCGATGGCATCCGAAATGATGTTCTGAAGATCCGTGCGAGCGACGACCATGATATTTGTATTGACGTAACAGGAGCCGCGCTTGGGCATCGTAAAGGAGATGTCGGTCACTCTTCCGCTCTCGTCAGTGGTCAGAACGTCCACGTTTTTGTCAAAGGGCGAATTTTTGACGTCGACCTTCTTTGTGACCAGGGTAATGTAGGCATCGTTCTTGATGTGCTCGTCGATGACACGGGAGAGATCGATGTTCAGTATGACGTCACAGTCGCTGAGCACCAGGTAATCCGCTCCGCAGCGGTTGATGAAGTTCACAGAACCCATCAATGCTTCCAATCTGGTCTCGTACAGCTTGCCCGCGGCACTGTTTTCATATGCGGCGACGTAAGGGGGGAGGAGCTTGATGCCTCCCGAGCGGCGCGCCAGATCCCAGTCCTTTCCGTTTCCGATGTGATCCATCAGGGATTGGTAGTTATAGTGCGTGATCACGCCGACGTTTGTGACGTCGGAATTGACCATGTTGGAAAGAGCGAAGTCGATCAGACGGTAGCGGCATCCGAAGGGAATGCTTGCCATGGTGCGTCTGCGTGTCATTTCGGGAATGCTTTGATCGTGTATATTCGAAAAGATCAATCCTGCTGCAATCATGTCATTACCTCCTTATGCTTCCGAGATCATGGCGCCTGCGGGAATCTGCTGCTGTTCGTCAATTTGAATCCCCGCACCGACCACGGCAATTCCGTCGGCATGCTCACGCGCTTCTCCGACGGTGGCTCCCTGCCCGATAGAAACGTTTTCGTCAAGGATCGAATAGCGTACGGTTGCACCGTCACCGACAGAGACACCGTTCATCAGCACGCTGTCCTCAACCACGGCACCCCTTCCTACGTAAACGCCCGCACCCAGCACGCTGTTGCGGACCGTTCCGTAGATTTCACAGCCTGCGGTGACAGACGCGTTTTCAATGACCGAATCCTTGCTGATATATTGGGGCGGCTGTGCCGTGTGGCGGCTGTAAATGCGCCAGGATTCCTCGGTGAGAGAAAGAGCGGGCGCATCTCCCAGCAGATCCATGTTGGCTTCCCAGAGAGATTGGATGGTTCCGACGTCCTTCCAATAGCCTTCGAAGGAATAAGACATCATTTTTTCGCCTGCCGCGAGCATTGCGGGAATGATGTTCTTTCCGAAGTCGTTGGAGGATTCGGGGTCGGCATTGTCCTCTGAGAGATACTTCTCAAGCTTATCCTTCGTGAAGATGTAAATTCCCATAGAAGCCTTCGTGCTGTCGGGATTCTTCGGCTTTTCGGTGAATTTATAAATGCTTCCATCTTCGTTTGTGCTCATGATACCGAAGCGGCTTGCTTCTTCGATCGGAACGTCGATGACGGCAATGGTGCAGTCCGCTCCCGACTCCTTGTGGCGCTCCAGCATTTTTGCGTAATCCATCTTGTAGATATGGTCACCCGAAAGAATAAGCACGTATTTTGCGTCGTAGCGATTGATGAATTCCATGTTCTGCCAGATGGCATTGGCGGTTCCCTTGTACCAGTCGGCACCGCTTTGCCCCTGGTAGGGGGCAAGAATCTGAACACCTCCGTAGGTGCGGTCAAGATCCCAGGGCAGTCCGTTTCCGATATATTCGTTCAGGAGCAACGGGCGGTATTGTGTGAGGACTCCGACGGTATCAACACCGGAGTTGATGCAGTTGGAAAGCGGAAAATCGATGATACGGTATTTTCCACCGTAAGAGACAGAGGGCTTCGCGGTTTTTTGAGTCAATGCGTAAAGACGGCTTCCCTGACCGCCCGCCAACAGCATGGCGACGCATTCCTTTTTCTTGAACATAGCGGGTTAAACCTCCTGTATATAAATTGTTTTTCGATACTGTGTTGAAGATTGGGTGCTGCTTTATTTTTTCTGCTTTTTTCTCGGTGTCGGTGCGCGTCTGACAAGCTTGAGAATGATGGCGGAGTGCGCGGGAACGGTAACGGAGACCGCGTGCGAGTAGCCGCGCAGCATACAGGGCTCGGTTTTTCTTCTTCCCGTATTGACTTCTCCCGTGCCGCCATAGCGGATGTCGTCGGTATTGAATACCTCCTCATACCACCCCTCATCGGGGACGGCAAGCAGGAAATTTTCGCGCTTGACGGGGAGGAAATTGATCAGAACGATCAGCTCTTTTCCATCGCGCGCGATACGGCGGTAGGAGCAGATGCTCTGATCTGCGTTGTCCGCGTCGATCCATTGGAAGGTATCCCAGCTGTCGTCGCGATCCCAAAGGGCGGGATGCTCAAGATAAAAACGGTTGAGCGACGCATTGAACAGCTGAAGACGTGCGTGCATATCATAATCCAGTAAGAACCATTCCAGGCGATCCTCGTAATCCCATTCGCGGAACATTCCGATCTCACTGCCCATAAACAGCAGCTTTTTCCCGGGATGCGTCATCATGTAGGTCATAAAAGCGCGAGTTCCCGCAAATTTTTGCCCGTACTCTCCCGGCATTCTGTCAAGAAGAGACTTCTTTCCGTGGACGACCTCGTCGTGGGAAATGGGGAGCACAAATTTTTCGCTGAAGGAATAGGTGATGGAGAAATTGAGCTTGTTGTGATGATATTTTCTCCAAAGGGGATCCTCCTCGGCATACGAGAGAGAATCGTTCATCCAACCCATATTCCATTTGAGAGAAAAACCAAGCCCGCCGTTTTCAAAGCCCGTGATGTTTGCCCATGCGGTGGATTCCTCGGCAATGGTCATGACGTCGGGATAAGCGTTTGCAAGATAGGAATTGAGCTTTTGAAAAAACGCAATTGCCTCCAGGCAGCGATTGTCGCCGAATACGTTGGGTACCCATTCTCCCGGACGCTTGTCATAATCAAGATAGAGCATGGATGCCACCGCGTCCACGCGCAATCCGTCGAAGTGATATTCCTTCAGCCAATAAACCGCGTTGGAGATCAGGAAGCTTTGCACCTCCTCGCGCCCAACGTCGAATCGGCGAGTTCCCCACCCCTCGTGCTCCATGCGGTCAACCCCCTGGTATTCGTAAAGAGGACGACCGTCAAATTCATAAAGCCCGTGGGCATCCTTTGGGAAGTGAGCGGGAACCCAGTCGAGAATGACACCGATTCCCGCCTCGTGCATGTGATCCACAAAATACATCAGATCCTCGGGACGACCGTAGCGAGCGGTGGGGGCAAAGTAGCCGCATACCTGGTATCCCCACGAGCCGTCAAAGGGATGCTCCGCGATCGGCATCAGCTCTACGTGAGTATACCCCATTTGCTTGACGTAAACGGAAAGCTCATCCGCAAGCTCCCGATAGGAAAGATAAGAGCCGTCGTCATGCCTTTGCCAAGAGCCGGGATGCACCTCGTAGATATTGATGGGCTGCGAACAAACGTGCGCCCGATCAAAACGTCCGCGGCGGTAACGGAGCCAACCGTCATCCTTCCAGGCGTATGGAGAGACGTCGCAGATGACCGATGCGGTTTCGGGCGGAAGCTGCATTCTGCGACCGTAGGGATCGGCTTTGAAAAACTCCCGTCCTCCGTTCCGAATGTGATATTTGTAGGTTTGTCCGTCGGATATACGGTCTGTGGGAAGAGAGATCTCCCAGATGCCGCCTTGGGTAATGCGAGAAAGTGGGTTGACACCGATTTGCCATCCGTTGAAATCCCCGCAAAGGGATACCGCCTCCGCGTTGGGTGCCCAAACGCGGAAAAATACGCGATCTCCGTCCCTGTGGACTCCGAGATATTCATAAGCGTGATAATTGGTGCCCTGATGGAAAAGATAGGGGGCAAGGGTGTTTTCTGCGATCGGGGTGCTTTTGCGTACCTTCTTTGCGTCCTGCAAGATCTCACTCTCCTTCCGCTTTTTGCTTCATACTTATTATTATAGCTTATATTACAAAATATTCAAGTATGTATATGAAAAAATCGTCAAATATGCCAAAAAAATAGGCAATATTACAAGGACGTACCGCAGCTTGCGGCGCAAAGCGTGAGATGTCGAAGCAAATGGAAAAGGTTGTGAAAAAACGAAGCTTTTTCCTTGTTGCCGCAATAGACAAAAAAATTATGTCGATTTGGTTTAAATGAACAAAAAATGATTTTTCCATTGTAATTTTAACACAAAAACACAAGATTGTCAATGTGCGTATTCAACAAATATATAAAGCTATTGGCGCGTTTTTATAAACCGGATCTGTCGAACGGAGAGAGAAGCGGAGACAACGGTTGTTATTTTGTCGTTTGCGTTTCCCACCAAACCGTGAAACACTCCAGATTGGATGAGTGAATGCTCAGAGGCATGAACGTGTCGGACAAGAGAAGCGTTGCATCGTGCGGTAGTGAAAGCGCTGTGTTTCCATCGATTTTTTGCACGCGCAGAATTTCGTCCTCCTCAAACAAAAAAGAAATCGGAAGAAGCAGCCCTCCGATGGCATCGGCATCTGTGGGGACGGAGGCTTTGCCGCGTTCGAGGCAACAGGTTCCGTCCGGAAATTTATATACGGTGATCCCGCACAATGCCTTCGGGGAGAGATATTTTATGTAAATCGAGGCTTCCTCTGTGCGTTCGGTTTGCCCGATTTCTGCAGAAAACGAAGTTCCGTAAAGCGTACCTTCAATTTCTGCGCGGAATAACGTTGCACGGTAGGAGAAATATCCGCTGTTTGGAGGGGCTGAGTGGCAGGAAGAGACAGAACAGATGACACAGACAGTGAAAAATAGCAAAATAAGTCGATTCTTCATAAATTCTCCTTTTTGCGCTGTTTTTTGTGTGTGGAGCAAAGATCTATACACCATTATATGAACTTTTTTTCAATTCATGTAAAATAATGATTGCAATATTTGTCTTGTTATGGTATAATAGACACGAAAGTATTGAGACGGTGCGCCTTGCGCGCCGTAGCGGCATTGGTTGAGGAGGTGCGCGATGGATTTTGGTGAATACCGTCTGTATTCTTCCCTTCCCTGTCTTGAGAGCGCTCAAAAGCTGGCGCGCATCGATCTCGGTGCCCTGCGCAAAAATTACCGCGCGCTTTGTGAGCTTCTCGGAAAGAGGCGTCACGGCTTACGTAACATTTGTGTTGTCAAGGCGGATGCTTACGGTCACGGCGCACGGGAATGCGTGCGTGTACTGCTGGAGGAAGGGTGCGATTTTTTTGCGGTGTCCTGCATCGAAGAGGCGTTGGCGGTACGCGAGGTGTGTGACGCGGAGGGATCTCGGGCAGATATTCTGATTCTCGGCTATTCCGATCCCGAGACAGCTTCGCTCCTCTCCGCTGCAAATTTGACACAAACACTCCTTTCGAAGGAATATGCGGATGCGCTTCATGCGGCGGCAGAAAAGGCAGGGGTGCGATTGCTTACCCACGTTGCCGTGAATACGGGGATGAACCGTATTGGATTCGACGCGCGGAGCGAAGAGGAAATTTGCCTTGCGGCAAAAGAGATTGAGGAGCTCGGAGCGCTTCCCTGCTTCAAGCTGTGCGGGATGTTTACGCATTTTGCGTGCGCGGACGGGGACGGCTTTGACGGAGTGGACGTCACCCGCACGCAGGAGACGCGCTATGAATCTCTTCGGTTGCTTCTTGAAGAACGCGGTGTCATGATTCCCTTTCATCATGTCTGTAACAGTGCCGCCGCAATCAAGGGGGAAACCGAGATCTATCATGGCGCGAGACTGGGAATTTTGCTCTACGGGGTATGTCCCGCCCTTCATCTCGGTGTGAATCTGACTCCCGTCATGCGTCTGGAAGCGAGGATATTACATACGCACAAGCTGCTTTCGGGAGAACGCGTCGGTTACGGTGGAGATTTTTGCGCGGAAAGTGAGCGACGGATCGCTGTGATCGGTATAGGCTATGCCGACGGATGGCTGCGCGCTTACAGCGGCGCTCGGGTTCTTGTTAAGGCAAAGAGCGGTGCATCATACTACGTGCCCATCGTGGGGCGTATCTGTATGGATCAGTGTATGCTTGACGTGACCGGGACGGACGTATGTGTCGGGGACGCCGCGGTATTGTTTGGAGACGGGGCGCAGCAGCTTGAAGAGCTCTCTCGGCAGGTGGGGAGCATCGATTATGAAGGACTTTGTTTGATTTCCGCACGTGTTTTGCGTGCTTACACCGACGTCACAGGGTAAGGTGTGAAACGAGGAGCTACAGAACGCGGCTCTTTTGCCGCAGGTGTCCGGGAGGTTTTGAAATGTCTTTGAACGTCAAATATGAACACAAATCGCAGGATATTGCGTTTTTGCATGGAACGGGGCTCTCTCCCTTGCCGCATCTCCATCGCGATCTGGAGATGATTTGCATGCTGGAGGGCGACGCGGTTGCCTATGCGGATTCCACGCGGTGTGAGCTTCACGAGGGGGATGTTTTTCTTTCCTTTCCGAATCAGATTCACTATTACGATTCTCCGAAGCCGATCCGAATCGTGGGGTTTATCTTTAAACCCGATCTTCTTCCCGAAATGGCTGAGATCTTTACGATGGGATTGCCGCAGGATCCGGTTGTCAGAGGTGCTGTAAAGGAAGCGCGCGTGCGCGCTCTGATCGACGCTCTTTATGACACGCATGCGAGAGAAGCTTACCCTCACGTTTCGGAGCTGAGGCGCGGTTATTTGCTGGCTCTTTGTGCGGAGCTCCTTCCCCGTATGACCGTGGCAAAGCTTCCCGTCGGAGATTCTGCATCCTTGCGCGCGATTGTATCCTTTTGCAGCAGAAATTATGCGGAAAATCTGTCGCTTTCCCTATTGGAGGAGCGATTGCATCTGAATAAATTTTACATTTCTCATCTGATCAGCGGAAAGCTCGGCTTGCGGTTTAACGATTACGTGAACTCGCTTCGCGTTTCCGAGGCTTGCCGTTATTTGTTGAATTCGGATCACAGCATTACGGAGATCGGTTCTCTCGTCGGCTTCAACACGCCGCGCACCTTCAATCGCGCGTTCATCAAGCAGATGGGGGTGTCTCCCACGGAATACCGTAAAAAAAGACAGGCTGAATTCTTGGCACATACTCCGCAGTGTGATGCCGCTGAGGACACTTGCTGTGGATGCGGATGCTGAATTTGTCGCTGATGTCTTATCAAAATAACGAAAAATAACAATAAATGACGAAAAAACGGAGGTTTTTATGAGTCGTATCAAGGATCTGTCACTGGCACCGTCGGGGAAGGAAAAGATCGACTGGGTGGCATCGTATATGCCGATTCTCAATTCCGTCAAGGAGGAATTTGAACGCACAAAGCCGTTTGCCGGAATGACGGTTTCCATGTCGATTCACTTAGAGGCAAAGACCGCCTATCTTGCCAAGGTTTTGCGCGCGGGCGGTGCTCGGGTTTTTGTCACGGGATGCAATCCCCTATCGACGCAGGACGACGTTGCGGCGGCGCTTGCAAGCGAAGGCTTTGAGGTTCATGCAACACACGGCGTGACGGAGGAGGAATATCGGAACGATCTGATTTCGACCTTGTCTTGCTCCCCGGATCTGATCATTGATGACGGTGGAGATCTGATCTCTCTTTTGCACGGTGAATGCCGCGAATACGGAAAGAACCTGATCGGTGGATGCGAAGAAACCACCACGGGTGTGCACCGTCTTCTCGCAAGAGAGCGCGCGGGGTTGCTGGATTACACCATGATCGACGTCAACGATGCGGACTGTAAGCATTTGTTTGACAACCGATATGGAACGGGACAATCTACTTTGGACGGAATTATGAATGCGACCAACCTGATCATTGCGGGAAAAACCGTTGTTGTGGCAGGCTACGGATGGTGCGGCAAGGGACTTGCGATGAGAGCCAAGGGAATGGGCGCCGTTGTGATTGTGACAGAGATTGATCCCATCAAGGCGATTGAGGCGGTTATGGACGGATTTCGCGTGATGTCCATGGATGAAGCGGCAAAGCATGGAGATCTTTTTGTGACGCTGACGGGATGCAATGATGTTCTCGTCGGGCGGCATTTTGCTTCCATGAAGGATGGAGCGCTGCTTGCAAACAGCGGCCATTTCGACGTTGAGATCAACAAGAACGATCTGGAGTCCATGGCGGTTGAAAGCTTTGAGAGAAAGCCGAACATTCGCGGCTACCGCATGGCGGACGGCAGGATTCTGAACCTTTTGGCAGAGGGGCGTCTTGTCAATCTGGCTGCAGGAAACGGGCATCCCGCGGAGATCATGGACATGTCCTTTGGGATTCAGGCAAAGAGCCTTGCCTATCTTGCCTTGCACGGCGCGGGTATGGAGCACCGTGTCTATGCGGTCCCCGCGGAGATCGATCGCGAGGTCGCGGATATCAAGCTGAATGCCATGAATATTTCCATCGACAAGCTGACTCGGGCGCAGGAAGACTATCTGATGCGCGTCGAATGAGAAATCGCAATATTTGTCTGATTTAAAAAACAACAACGATTTTTGGAGAGATCTTACTCATGTCAAATGAAGTACTCGATAGGCCGAAGCTTTCCTGTGACGTTGCCGTGATCGGCGCGGGGCATGCCGGGATCGAAGCCGCCCTGGCTTGCGCTCGTCTCGGTGTGGATACCGTCCTCTTTACGATGTCCTTTGAATCCATTGCGAACCTTCCCTGCAATCCCTCGATTGGAGGAACGGCAAAGGGGCACCTCGTTTATGAGATTGACGCCTTGGGTGGTGAGATGGGACGGGCTGCGGATCTTGTGACTCTGCAATCGCGCACCCTGAATCTCGGAAAGGGCGTGGCGGTGCAAAGCAAGAGAATCCAGGCGGATCGCAAAAGATATCAGTCCGTTATGAAAAGGACGCTTGAGACCACGAAGGGGCTGAGATTGATTCAAGCCGAAATAACAGCAATAAATGTCTTTGATTGCGATAAAAGTTGTGGCAATAAAGCAAGAAATGTCTCGTCTGTTGTCACAAGACTTGGAGAAGAGTGGGCGTGTAAGTGCGTGATTATTGCCTCCGGAACGTACCTTGAAAGTGAAATCTTCGTGGGAAATACCAATTATTCGGCAGGCCCCGACGGCTTTCTGCCCTCCAAGGGACTTTCCGATTCGATCCGTGCGCTCGGTGTGAATCTCTTAAGATTCAAAACGGGGACACCTGCCCGTATCAAGCGGGAAACGATTGATTTTTCACTTTTGGAGGAACAGCCGGGGGAGGATGTCATACAACCCTATTCCTCTCTTCATGACGAGAGCTTCTTCGATGGGCTCTCCCAGATTCCTTGCCATATCGTCTATACGAATTCGGACACGCACCGTATCATTCGCGAAAACATTCATCGAAGCGCTCTCTATTCGGGAAAAATTCACGGCACCGGTCCGAGATACTGTCCGTCCATCGAAGACAAGCTGGTTCGATTCGCGGACAAGGAACGGCATCAGCTCTTTGTTGAGCCGATGGGGGAAGATACGTCGGAGATTTACCTGCAAGGCTTTTCCACTTCCCTTCCCACGGACGTACAAAACGATATGCTTCGGTCGCTAAAAGGCTTTGAGAACGCGGAGATTATGCGGTACGCG
This sequence comes from Eubacteriales bacterium, assembly GCA_045536125.1. Taxonomy (GTDB): domain Bacteria; phylum Bacillota; class Clostridia; order Oscillospirales; family CAG-272; genus UMGS1865. The sequence continues at coordinate 30,671 of JAZSMX010000066.1, forward strand.
TATGCGATTGAATACGACTGCGCTGATCCGTTGCAAATGGATGCCACGTTGGAATTCAAGGAAATCAAGGGACTGTTCGGTGCCGGGCAGTTTAACGGAACGTCCGGATACGAGGAGGCTGCGGCGCAAGGCTTGATTGCGGGAATCAATGCGGCACGACGTATCAAGGGCGAAGAAGCGGTGATCCTTCCCCGTTCCGAAAGCTATATCGGGACGTTAATCGACGATTTGGTGACCAAGGGAACGCATGAGCCCTATCGCATGATGACCTCGCGTTCGGAGTATCGCTTGCTTTTGCGGCAAGACAATGCCGATTTGCGTCTTACGGAGCTTGGACATAGGGTTGGTTTGATCGATGATGAACGGTACGATCGCTTTTTGAAGAAGAAAGAGCAGGAAGAACGCGAAAAGGAACGATTGGAAAGCATCCACGTTTCTCCCATGCAAGCAAATGCGTGGCTCGCCTCAATTGGTGAGACACCGCTGAAATCGGGTGCGTCGCTTGCCGATTTGCTCCGACGCCCCATGATTACATATGATTCCCTTTCTCCTCTTGATCCGAATCGTCCTTCTCTTCCGCGCGCGGTTCGTTTGACGGTGGAAACCGACGTGAAATACGCGGGATATGCCAATCGGCAGTTGGCAGAGGTTGCTCACAGAAAGAAGCTGGAGGAACGCAGATTACCTGACGATATCGATTATGCAAAGGTGAAGGGATTGCGTCTGGAGGCGGCGCAAAAGCTTTCTGCGATTCGTCCCTGTACTATCGGACAAGCGTCTCGTATCAGTGGCGTGAATCCGGCAGATGTTACCGTTCTTTTGATTTATTTGGGCGTAAAGTGAGGTTTTTATATTGAATTTTACAGAATTTGAGCCGTTATTTCTTTCTGTGCTTGAAAAAAATGGCTTGAGAGTTGAGAAACCGGATTCCGTCGAACAGTTTTGGAGGCTTACCGAGCATCTGACAAAGGTTAACAGTGTTACCAATTTGACTGCAATTCGGGACGTTCCCTCCATTATTGTGAAGCATTACGCAGACTCCTTGCTGCTATCATCCTATCTTCCGAAGGGCGCTCGTGTTTTGGATCTTGGGTGCGGTCCCGGATTCCCTTCCCTTCCGCTTGCGATTTGGCGTAATGATCTTGAAATTGTCTCGCTTGACAGCACGGCGAAGAAGATATCTTTTGTAAGCGAAGCGATTTCCCAACTTCAACTCAAGAATATCACTGCGATGGTGGGACGTGCCGAGGACCACTCTCTGATTGCCTCCATGAAACGCTTTGATATTGTCACAAGCCGTGCCGTCGCCAATCCGTTGGTGCTTTGCGAGCTTTCGCTACCGTATTTAAAAATCGGTGGAAAAATGCTTGCGATGAAGGGCGCGATGATCGAAGAAGAGGCACTTCAGCTTCAAAAAAGCAAGATTCTGGATATTTGCGGCGGCGAGCAGGTGGATTTTTATACGTGGAATCTCTACTCGGATACCGATACGGAAACAAGAGGTGTGATTTCAGTAGAGAAGATCAAACCAACGAATCCGAAATATCCACGGCAATACGCAACCATGATTAAAAAGCCAATATAACACAGAAAGCGGTCTCGACGGATGCTTGAGGCTGCTTTCTTTTTTTGCGTTTGTCTTTGGAATCCGCAAACAGACATGAATGTTTCACGTGAAACTGTTTTCTTGTATGGCTGACGGAATGTTTCACGTGAAACGAGGTGATTTTTCGGAAGTGTGCTGTTTCACGTGAAACTTAATGGGGGTGAGAAAAAGGATGTTTCACGTGAAACGCGGTAGGTTTATGGGGGCGGCGTTTCACGTGAAACAAATGAGGGGATTGAGCAAAGGACTTGTCTGAACGGCTAAATTTGCTGCCGCGTGTAAGATGTGATCGAAAAAACACTGTTTTTTTGCACGATTTTGGGATTTTTCTTGTAAATAACCGTTGCATTCCGGGGGGAGATGTGTTATAATATACGCAGCAAGTCTTGCTGTCGCAAGCCTTGGGGCTTACGCCCTTACGCGCGCAAAATGCGCGCCTGCGTTATTGACGGCGTCGCAAAAATGCCCTTGCAAGCAAAGAAGCTGATGGCAAAAACACCTTACAAGGCAAGAGTCACGCGTGGAAAGGGGCTTGCAAGCAAAAAAAGTGCTTCAAATACTACGGGAATGGATTGATTGCCTTTGCTTGCGCCCGGGTGATGCATGCAGCTCTGCCTTTTGAGGGCGCACAAGTTAGAATAAAAGTAGATCGGTGCTTGCACCGAATAAAGAAAGGAATGAAGGAATGGGAAAAATTATTTCATTTGCCAACCAAAAGGGCGGTGTCGGAAAAACTACATCTGCCGTGAACGTTGCCGCTTCCTTGGGGGTTCTCGGATATAAGGTGCTTCTGATTGACCTTGATCCGCAGGGAAATGCCACCAGCGGAGTGGGAGTTGTAAAGAAAAATTTGAAAATCACCTCGTTTAATCTTCTGACAGACGATTCTACCGTGGAAGACGTTGCCGTGAAGACGAGATTTGAAAATCTTTCTGTGGTTCCCACGAATACCACGCTCGCCCGTGCGGAATTTGAACTGGCGGACGTGGAAAACGGCGAATATGTGATGAAAAACAAGCTGGAAGCAGCAAAGAAAGTGTACGATTACGTGATTATTGACTGTCCGCCCTCACTGGGTATGCTTACCGTGAATGCGATGACGGCAAGTGACGGTGTCGTGATCCCGATGCAGTGCGAATTCTTCGCTCTGGAGGGGCTTTCTCAGTTGATGTTTACCATCAGCCGTATCAAGGCTCACTACAACAAGGACCTGAATGTTACGGGAATTCTGATTACGATGTACAACAACCGCTTGATTCTCTCGACGCAGGTGATCGGAGAGCTTCGCAAGCATTATGCGGACAGACTTTTTGAAACACCTGTTTCAAGGAACGTAAAGCTTTCCGAGGCTCCCAGCTTCGGCGCGCCCGTGTATTACCACGATAAGCGTTCCAAGGGAGCGACCGAGTACATGAATATCGCAAAAGAGCTTGCGGAACGGATCTGAGGGGGATTGGAATGGCAAAATCAAGGAATGGTTTGGGAAGAGATTTCTTGTCTCTTCTTGACGACAACGTTTTGGCAAGCGACAAAACCAATGCCGCTACGAATTTGCGGATTTCCGAAGTAGAACCGAGAAGCGATCAGCCGAGAAAGACCTTTTTGCACGAGTCCTTGGAGCAATTGGCGGATTCTATTGCGCAGTTTGGGGTTCTTCAGCCGATCATTGTACGGGAAAGCGCGCTTTTGGCGGGTACGTATGAGATCATTGCCGGTGAACGCCGCTGGAGAGCTGCCAAAATGGCGGGACTGAGTGAGATTCCCGCTGTAATTCTGGACGGTGACGATTTGAAGGCGGCACAGGTCGCCGTGATTGAAAACGTTCAGCGCGAGGATCTCAATCCGCTGGAAGAAGCGCTTGCGTACGATGCCTTGATCGATCGTTTCGGTTTGACACAGGAGCAGGTCGCAAAGCAAGTGGGGAAGAGCAGAACGGCAATCACCAACGTTTTAAGATTGCTGCAGCTTCCCGACGACGTGTTGGAATTTTTGCGTCGCGGTGATATTTCCGAGGGGCATGCAAGAGCTCTTCTCGGATTGAAGAACGAAGCGCAGATGGCACCCTTGGCACAGAAAATTGCGGAAAAGGGTCTGTCCGTACGTGACGTGGAACGAACCGTCAGGCTGATGAATTATGAACCGGGTGAACATGAGGACGAGGATGAGGCGCTCACGCAGAGAAAGGTATATATGCGCGATCTGGAGCACAGAGCCGTCACGATTCTCGGAAGACGTGTGAAAATTCTGAAAACCGGAAAGAAAAAGGTTGTGGAGTTGTCTTACAGCGACGATGATGACCTTGAAGCATTGCTTAAAACAATTTGCGGCGAAGAAATATTTGCCGGGAATGATTAATAAATACGTAAATACGTAAAAACAGGAGATTACTATGTTAGATATCAAGTACATTAAAGAGAACCCCGAAGAGGTGATTGCTCGCCTTGCAAAGAAGGGGAAAGATGCCAAAGAAGAAATTGAGATGATCCTCAAGCTGGATGGCGAGCGTCGCGCGCTGATCGGTGAGGTGGAGGTCTTGAAGGCAGAGCAGAATCGCACGAATAAGCTCATTCCTCAATACAAAAAAGAGGGGAAGGACACGTCCGCCATTTTTGCTCAGATGAAGGAGCTTGGCGCCAAGATCAAGTCGGATGACGAAAAATTGAAGGAAGTGGAGACGCAATTGACCTCCTTTATGCTGGGGCTTCCGAACCTTCCCGACAATGATCTTTTGCCCGGCGGAAAAGAAAACAATCAGCCGTTGCGCTATCACGGAGAGCCGAGAAAGTTTGATTTTGAGGCAAAGAATCACGTGGATCTTTGCACCGATCTTGGTCTGATTGACTACAAGAGAGGCACGAAGCTTTCCGGCAACGGATTCTGGATCTATTCCGGAATCGGCGCGCGTCTTGAGTGGGCGCTCCTCAATTATTTCATCGATTTCCATCTCGGAAACGACTATCAGCTGATGCTCGTTCCTCACATGCTGGGATATGAGTGCGGCTTGACCGCGGGCCAGTTCCCGAAATTCCAGGACGAGGTTTACTGGATGGAAACGGCAGAGGACGAGCGCCGTCGCTTTATGCTTCCCACTGCGGAAACCGCGCTTGTTTCCTTGCACCGCGATGAAATTCTGACCGAAGCGGATCTTCCCAAAAAGTATATCAGCTACACACCTTGCTTCCGCCGTGAGGCAGGCTCTTACCGTGCGGATGAAAGAGGTATGGTCAGAGGACATCAGTTCAACAAGGTGGAAATGGTTCAGTATACGCTCCCCGAAAAGAGCGATGAAGCTTTTGAGGAGCTTGTTACCAACGCAGAAAACCTTGTCAAGGGACTGGGCTTCCATTTCCGTACCGTGAAGCTTGCGGCAGAGGATTGCTCGGCTTCTATGGCACGCACCTATGATATCGAAATCAACATTCCTTCCATGAACGGATATAAGGAGGTTTCCTCCGTTTCCAATGCGCGTGATTACCAGGCGCGCCGTGGAATGATGAGAGTCAAGAGAGAGAACGGAAAGACCGAATTTGTGCATACGCTCAACGGATCCGGTCTTGCGACCAGCCGTATTTTCCCCGCGCTTGTTGAGCAAAATCAGAATGCGGACGGAAGTGTGACGGTTCCCGAGGTGCTTCGCAAGTATATCGGTCTTGACGTCATCAAAAAGTGATTTTGATGCGGCTTTTCGAAATGATGGATCGTATGGATTTATATACCGGTGGTGGCTTGTTTTGGGAAGGAATTGTCAACCGATACCGTGAATCTGCTTTTTATGAGTGGCTTACGGCGCTCTTTAACGATTTGTTCGGCGTGCATTTTCACAAGTATGAGCATATTCCCCTGGGACCTTCCTCGAACCGGAGCGCGCAGTTGGTCATTCTGGCGGCAGTCATCGCCTTGATTCTTGCCTCCGTGATCGTGCTGATCACCAAGCGGCGCGAGGGGAGATTTGTCAAAAAGCTTTTGAAGGATGAGTGCTTTTCCCCCGAGCGTGCAAAGTCGCTGTCGGAGCTGGGAGAATTCAGAAGTACCTTTCTCCGTCGCGCGCTTGTACGTGGCGGGATGCTCGGAAAATGCGTATACTGTGTCCGCGTAGACGCGGCGGAAGCTTCCAAAGAGGATTCCAAGGACACGGGTGAGGCGGCTGAAGACGTTGACGAGACGTCCTTGTCGGCGGATGAAGGCATCGCGAAATCGGAGAATGCCCCGACGGATGAGGCGGCTGCGATGGCTTTGGAATTACGCAAACACGAAAAATATAAGTTAACGGGAGAAGGAAAGATTGATTTCAAAACTGCACGCTTTTACATCCCCGAGGTTTTGAAATACCGCGCAGAGGTGCGGTATGAGGGAAGAGATCTTGGTTGGGTTGCAGTTGTTCTGACAGTTGTTCTTTCCCTCGTGGGAGCTTTTTTGGTGAGCCGCTTCCTGCCGGATTTCATTCAGCTGCTTGATAACTTGATCGGGATGACCGCGCCGCAATGATAACAGATAGTCGGTTCATTTCGCGCAGAACGAATACACATGCGTGAAGAAAGAAAAAAGCTGCCAAAATATCAATAAAGATCGTTTGGCAGCTTTTCGGTTGGATTCTCTTGATGAGTCCCCAATGCCCCTGAAAAAGCCGAGGGTAGGCTTTTTTTGAGGCGCGGAATTTGCGGGTTTCGCTGAGGCTTTTTACAGTATTTTGCCGAATGATGCTTAAAAATTGCGGTGTGATGTCGCAAAGCAAAAAAAGAGGGTGTGTCAAATGCGTTTTCGCATCTGGCGCACCCTCTTTTTTCTTTTCTCCGCGGGCTTTCGGACATGGCAGATGTGACAGCCCTTTTGTATCCGAACGATTTGTCCTTGCGGCATTGTATTTTTTCAAGATCCGGTCGCGCTTTGCAGGGCGAAGCCCACAGTGCAACGTTTGTTGCCGCGAGACGTCATTCGAAAACGTAGGATTCTTTTTGTAGCTTGACAAGGAGTGAGAGAAAGGGAAGATCGGAAAGGGTGATGACGATTTGCTTGAAACGTGCGGGGGCATTGGCGAGGAGACGTTCCTCCGTTTGGAAGTTTGCCTCCAGAATCAGCGCTCCGTCCTTTTGGTCGGCACAAAAGTGAGAGAATGCCGGGAGGGAGAGAAGACGGTCAATCAACAGCTCTTGCTCCCGATCCAATTTTGCGCGGTGGCGAGGCTTGAGATATTGTTGTGCCGCAGGTCTTTGAGACAGTGAAACGTTCAACGTGGGGATTCCGATCGCGGCGGTTGGTTGAGCTTTTTCCGCGCTTTCCTTCGTTTGCACGGTTTCGTATGCGTCGGCAGCGGTGCTGCCTATGAATTTGTGCATACCGAGGAACGCAGCAAGAAGAAAGGCGATCAAACGCATTCTCTCCGCGTCGGAGAGCGTGAGCTGACGCATAGACGTCTTCGAATACGTCAGGTGACAGCCCGCAAAATTTGCAATCAGACGGCAAGTTGTCCACAAATCTTGGGTTGAGCTTTTGCGGAAGATACGGTTGGTGTAGTAAAGAATTTCATCAATGATCCTTTCAAGGGAAGGATTGTTCGTATTCTTTTCGCAAAGCACGGGAAACTCTCCGAGGGTGTATGCGGAATCAAGTATGGCGCGAACCTCCTCTTCCTTTGCGTTGACGTGAACCGCGAGGATCAATCCGGTCGCTCCGTAAGGCTGCGTAAAGAGGAGGAGCGTTCCCGATTTTGTGGCAACGGAAACGGGTGTTTTCTTGGATGCGATTGCTTTTGTAAGAGCATTGCGAGGCGTATCCGCACGGTCAAAAAGAGTGCATAGGGATTCGTTTTCGCGCATGAGCTTGCCGCGCGCGGAAATGATTCTGAAATTGTCTTTTGCGAACACGATGGCACTGTCCTCATGGAGTGTTCTTCCTAAGGATTCGGTTTTTCCATCGTAAAAGACACTTTCCGGGATATAGGCATTGATTTGTTCCATAGCTTGGAGGTCTCCTGGTTAAAAAACAATCGATTGGGAATGGGCGCGACGGAAGGCATGCGCCGCGATCCCGACAATGAAACAAGTATAGCATAATTCTTTGAAAAATGCTATAGGATCGGACGATTTTTACGTGCAGAAAATCTCGTGTGGGAAGAAAACTTTAAAAAACTATTGCAATCTGTTCGTTTGTTTGATATAATATGGGGGATCAAAGACAAACAACGAGGTAGAAATATGAGCGAGAAGCTGTCTGTACAACCTTATAAAGGGACAAGAGACTTTTATCCGCAGGAAATGCGCTTGCGGAACTGGTTTTTCGGTGTGATCCGCAGAGAATTGGAAAATGCCGCTTTTGATGAATACAACGGTCCGATGCTGGAATCTCTGGAGCTTTATGCCGCAAAGAGCGGTGAGGAGATCGCCAACAAGCAGACCTATAATTTCATGGATCGCGGAGACAGACATCTCGCGATCCGCCCCGAAATGACACCGACCGTTGCGCGCATGGTTGCGGCAAAGATCGGAGATCTTTCGTTCCCGCTCAAATGGTTCTCGATTCCGAACATGTATCGGTACGAGGCAACGCAAAGAGGACGCTTGCGCGAATTCTGGCAATTGAACGTGGATATCTTCGGATGCAACACCTACGAGGCAGATCTGGAGGTGATCACCAGTGCCATCCGAATTCTGCGCGCCTACGGTGCTGACGAGACCATGTTTACGGTTCGCATCAATAACCGTCGCTTCTTCAACGACGTGGTTGCGGCGATTACAGGAAAGGATACCGAGGGAAGTCGCCTGGTTTCCAAGGTGATCGACCGTAAAAACAAGGTGACGCGCGAAAGCTATGAAAAGGATCTTCGCGAGCTTGGCCTTGACGATGCGCAAATTGAGAAAATCGATGCTCTGTATTCCATGAACGTGACCGAAGCGACGGCGCTTTGCCCGGATTCCGTGGGTTCAGAGGAGCTTCGTTCGCTTTTTGCCGCGCTTGAAAAAATGGGGCTTGACCGCTTCTGTGTGTTTGACTTCGGAATTATCCGCGGCTTGGATTACTATACGGGAACTGTGTTTGAGGTGTTCGACAATGCTCCCGAAAACAACCGTGCAATGTTTGGCGGAGGACGGTATGACAATCTTGTCGATCTGTTCGTAAAGAATGCCAAGATCTCCGGTGTCGGCTACGGTATGGGAGACGTAACTCTTGAGAACTTCCTGGTGACGCATCAGCTGATCCCCGCGTCCTTCGGAAGCGGTGTGAAGGTGCTGGTAACCCGTTTTGAGGACGTTCCCTATGAAGCGTACACCTCTCTTGCGGAGCGGTTGCGTGACGCGGGAATTGTTTCTTCCGTATATCTCGGTCAGAAAAAGTTCGGAAAGCAGCTGGAGTACGCGGTCAAGGGTGAATATTCGCATGCCGTGATCATGGGTGGCGATGAATATGCGCGCGGTGTTGTTCGCGTTAAGAATCTTTTGACACGCGAGGAAAAGGAAATTACGGTGGAAGCTCTGATCGGGGAGCTTTCCTGAAGGTATAGGGAGGATGCTTGATTGCTTCCTCCCTGTAATTTGCTTCGTTACATAGGAGGAAATATGCGCGCTTTTATCTATACGGGCGGAACAGTCTACGATGAGTACGTTTGCGAAAAGCCCGAGGAAGAAGATCTGATCATTTGTGCGGATGCGGGGTATCTTACCGCCTGCCGCTTGGGAATCCGTCCTCACGTGATGCTGGGGGACTTCGATACTCTTGGAGAACCCGATGTGCCGACGGGGGTGGAATGCTTACGATTGCCCGCGGAAAAGGATCTGACGGACACGCAATATGCCGTCGATCTTGCCCTTGATCGAGGTGCTTTGGAAATTGTGATCGTAGGAGGGCTTGAGGGACGGATCGATCATACGCTCTCGCTCTTATCCATCGAAGAGGAGCTTTGGGGGCGCAAGGAGCGGCGCATTCATGCGATTTTGACCAATGGAAAAAACCGTGTGCGTTTTCTTCGGAACAGCGGAGTGATCCTTCCGAGAAGCCAATACCGCTATTTTTCTCTGATTGCCGCAGACGAAAAGGTCAAGGGCATCACGCTTGAGGGGTGTAAATATCCCTTGAAAAATAAAACGCTTAACCGTGTTCGGCAGTGGGCAATTTCCAATGAGATCGAAGGGAATTGCGCGCTGGTTGAGATTCGACACGGCGGCGTGTACGTGATTGAAAGCATGGATTGACGGAGCGTAGAAACAGAATACCGATATGGGGCTGTCACATCTGCCCTGAACGAAAAAGCCCGTGGAGAAAAGAAAAAAGTCCCGTTTTCCGGTAAAATCAGAAAATGAGACAGGAATCGGTTGAATTTCTTCGAAATTCTCCAAAA
>JAZSMX010000152.1:0-13239 GCA_045536125.1 Eubacteriales bacterium
CTCAAATTTTCAATTTGAGACACCCCCATTTAATTTTCCGTCACCGCGTCTTCCTTTGTGACATCCCCTTTTCGGGATCTTAACGGATTCCATCTTCCGCTGACGTAGTAAAAGGAAAACATACAAAACATCGCAAGATTGTGGGCAATCATGCAAGCCCACGCGGATATAAGTCCCATGCCGAAGACCTGTGTGCACAGAAACGTTCCCACGATGCGGATTCCCCACATACCTACCAGATTGCAGATCAAGGGCATTACCGTCCGTCCCATTCCCTGCATCATGCCCTCCACCACGATCGAAACGCCGTAGAAGGGCTCGGAAAGCGCCACCATACGAAGCACCGCCGCACACAAAAGGATCACCTGCACGTCGCTTGAAAACAGAGAGGACATCGGGCGCGCCAAAAGGAAGAGAAGTCCTCCCGACACGATCATCAACAGCACCTCAAGGCAAATGATCAGAGACGCCAATCTCTTCAAGCGCACACTGTCGCGCGCGCCGTAGGCATTTCTCGTCAGGGTTGCCGCCGCAGTCTGCATTCCGTAGCCCGGAATATAAAATGCGGATTCCACCGTGTTGGCAATGGTATGTGCCGCTGTCGCAACTCCGCCGAGTGAATTGACCATCGCCGCAAAAGCAACGTATCCGAGGCACGTACCAAAGCGCTGTGCCGCATTGGGAAGTGCCACGCGCAAGCAGGAAGAAAGAATGCCTCGGTCAGGCTTTAAGGAATGCCCCACGGGAGACACTGTGGGATGTCTAAAGAGAGCCACGGTGATCGCGATTCCGCCCACCGTATAAGCAACGGCACTGGCAATCGCAGCACCGATCACCCCCATCCCCGCTCCGGGGACGGTCAATACCAACGAAAAGAGTGAAATTTCTCTTGTCGGGTAGATCATCAGAAAATTGAGAACCACGTTGACCAGATTCACAACCAGTCCAACGCGCATCGGCGTTTTCGTATCCCCCGCCGCGCGCAAGACCGTGCCGAAAATCGCGCTCGCCGTGCGTGCGATCATAGGCACGTACAGAATGAAAAAGTATCGGGAGGCAAGCGGACGGATGTGCTCCTCCACCTGCATCCATACGGGAATCCAACCGGAAAGAGAGAGAGTAAGCAGCGTAAAAAAGCTTCCCACTGCCAAGACCGCCAACACTGCCTGCGCACTTGCTCGCTTTGCCGCCTCCTGTTCCCCCGCGCCCACGGCACGTGCAATGAAGGCAAGGAAACCGACACCGACCGCCGAAACCGTACTGAAGATCAACCAATTGACCGTCGTCGTTGCCCCCACCGCTGCCATTGCATCCGTCCCGAGCGTTCCGACCATCGCCGTATCGATATACTGTACCGCCGTTTGAAGGAGCTGCTCCAGCATGGTGGGCCATGCAAGGCTGAAGACGATCGGAAGCAGCTCCCACGGGATTTTTCCGTGAGAACCTCCTGTTCCGCGATTCCTATCATTCTTCTTCAAAGAAGGGATCTCGCTGCGCAAAATGATATATACCTCCTGCAAGAAATTCGTGATACCCGGAAGGAAGCGTCACCTCTGCCACACTGCTTTGGGGAACTTCGATTTCGTAATACACGGTGTCCCCCTTGTAATACCAATGAAGGCGGACGAAGCCGTGTCTTGATTCGATCGATGCCTCCGCAAATCCGAGACGTCTGTCGGGATGAGGCGCAAAACGGATTTCCCGATACCCCGGCTTTGTGGGAACAATCCCGACCGCCTTTCCGAAAATCCAATCGTAAACTGCTCCGTATGCGTAATGATTGAAGGAATTCATATCCGTGCTCCAGAAGCTTCCATCCTCCTTTTGGCTGTTCCAATGCTCCCACATGGTCGTAGCACCGTGGGTTACGGAATAGAGCCAGGAAGGATTTTTCTCCTGGAACAGAAGATCGTAAGCAAGCTTGGCGTGTCCGTTCTCGGTCAGCGCATGGAGCAGATACGGAGTCCCGACAAATCCCGTCATCATGCGAGTTCCGTTGTCACGGATCATTTCAGCCAGACGGTCGGCAAAGCGAACACGGTCCTCATCCTTGCAGAGTCCGAAATAGAGAATGAGCGCATAAGCCGTCTGCGTTTCATTCGGCGGATTTTTTTGCGCATGGCTGTCGTTCTCGGCAAGATCGGGAAGCTGACGAAGATTGCCTCCGACAAGATAACGTCCCCTGAACGCCTCCACCACGCGACGGTACAGCTCCTCATATTCCCGCATATCGTACCCCAATGCCTTCCCCGCACGCACAAGAAGCGACGTGGAGTAAGCAAAATAAGCACTTCCGATCAAATCCGTGGAGGTTGCTCCCACGTAGCTGTCCTCACCGTGGTCCATTGCCAGCCAGTCCCCGTAGTGGTTGCCCCCCAACCACAGATATTCTTCAGGTCCTGCTCCATGCATGTACTCCACCCATTTTTTCATCATGGGGAAATACCGTTCCAGCATATCGCTGTTGCCGTAGGCGAGATAAATCTCCCACGGAATCACGCAAGCGGCATCAGCCCACGCGGAGGAAACGCGTCCGCGACCGGGGAAGCAGCGCGGAATGATCTCGGAGATGCCGCCATCCTCGTACTGCTCCAGTGCCATGTCCCCGAGCCATTTGTCAAAAAAGCGTTCCACGTCATAGTTGATGGCGGCAGTGCGGCAGAAGACCTGCGCATCTCCCGTCCATCCCAACCGTTCATTTCTCTGCGGACAGTCGGTCGGAATATCCAGATAATTGGATTTTTGTCCCCAGATAACGTTGTGATAAAGCTGATTGATCTTTTCATTTCCACAGCGGAAGCGTCCCGTGCGCTTCATCTGCGAATGAACGGCGATCGCACGGAAGCAGTTGGGATCCACCGCTTCATAGGGATATTCCGTCAAGCGCACGTAGCGAAATCCGTGGAAGGTATAGCGCGGCTTGAAAACATCCTCTCCACCGCTGCAAACGTACACGTTTTCACTTTTTGCGGAGCGCAGATTGTCATTGTAAAAATTCCCATCCGCATCCAGAACCTCTCCGTGATGAAGTACGATGCGCGAACATCGCGGAGCTGTGAGCCTCACCTCTACGTAGCCCGTCATGTTCTGCCCGAAATCCAGAACCGTTTCGCCCTTCGGCGTGCGGATCACCTCGACGGGCGCGAGGCGCTCCTGCTCCGTGATCAGCTCGCCGACACAGGGGACAAGCGTTGTCTTGACGTCGGAAAGAACCGCATTTCCAAGACAAGTGATCGGTGCCGTTTTGTCCACCCACTCACCGTCGTAAATATCCGTGAAGAGAACCTCGGAGGTATATACCTCCCAATCCGTATCGGTCGCATTCACCTCTATGCTGCCGTCCGCGTACGTAACGGAAAGAGAAGCAATCAGAGACGTACGATCGGAATAAAAGTTCTTTTCGCCGTCATATCCGCAGCCGATGCGTCCCACAGCCCATGCGTTGCCGACACCGATTTCGATGCGGTTTTCGCTCTGCAAAACGTCCGTTACGTCATAGCTTCGATACTGAATACGGTGCCGATAGGAGGTCCACCCCGGTGTCAACACGTCCTTCCCGATGCGATTGCCGTTGATATAAGCCGCATAGTTTCCAACCGAGGAGACCTCAAGCGTCGCCTTCTTTATTTGCTTTTTCAGGGAAAAGTCCCGTCTGAAATGAAACGCCATGCCCGTGGAGGCGCACGGTGCGGAAATCCATTTTGCATTCTCGGAAATCATTGTTTCTTATCCTTTCAAAAACAATCAGAGCGGTCATTGTCTAAGAAGATTTTACCATACGCCACACGCTTTGTCAATAAAAAAGGAGCTTCATTTACGTGGACAATCCCGCAAACTGATTCTGATAAAGCTTTGCGTACTCCCCACCCATGGAAAGAAGTGTATCGTGATTTCCCGATTCCGCCACGCATCCGTCCTTGATGACCACGATCACGTCGGCATCGCGGATGGTGGAAAGTCGGTGAGCGATGATGAGCGAGGTGCGGTTTTTCATCAATGCCACCATGGCTTCCTGGATGTGCATTTCGGTACGCGTATCGACGTTTGAGGTCGCTTCGTCCAGAATCAGGATCTTCGGATCTGCCAGCACCGCACGCGCGATCGCCAGCAGCTGTCTCTGTCCCTGAGAAAGATTCGCTCCCGATTCCGAAAGCACCGTATCGTAGCCGTCGGGCAACCGCTCGATGAAGCGGTCGGCACGCGCCGTACGCGCCGCCTCGGTCATTTTTTCATCACTTGCCTCGGGGTGTCCGTACTTGATATTGTTTCGGATGGTATCCGAGAAGAGAACCGTATCCTGCAATACGATCGCGATCATATGACGAAGCTCCTCCTTCGGAATGCCCGTAATATCCACGCCGTCAATCGTGATTGATCCGCTGTCGGGCTCATAAAAGCGGGTAAGCAGATTCACCACCGTCGTTTTTCCGGAGCCTGTCGCCCCAACGATCGCGATCTTTTGTCCCGGTCGAACCGTCAGATTCAATCCCTTCAGCACCCGTTCCCCCGGGACGTAGGAAAAGTTGATCTCCTTGAATTCAACCGTTCCGCGGATTTCATCGTTTTTCATATGACCGATTCCCTCATCGATCTCGTTTTCGCTGTCCATGATCTCAAAGATGCGCTCCGCGCCCGCAAGGGCGGTCAGAATGCTTGCGTACTGATTGGCAATCTGATTGATCGGATGCGTAAATTTCTTGGAATACTGAAGCATTGCCTGGATGCTTCCGACCGTCACGTGCCCGACACCTCCAAGAACCATCCCCGCCCCCGTCGCTGCGATCAGCACGTATTGAAAATTGCCGATGAAATTCATGATCGGGCCCATAATGGAGCCCCACACCTTTGCCTTGACGGCACAGGACCGAAGCTCGCTTGAAATGCTTGCGAACTTTTGAACCGCTTCTTCCTCCTTGCCGAAGGCAATCACTGTCTTATAGGAGGTCACGTTTTCCTCCACCTGACCGTTGAGCTGTCCCAAAAGCTTTTGACGGCGAATGAAATATTTCCTCATCAATTTTCCGAGCATGGAGGAAATACCGATCGAAATCGGGATGCTGACCATGGCGATCACCGTCATCTCCCAGCTCAGATAGAGCATCATGGCAAGCGCACCGACCAACGTCAGCACGCAGGAAAAGAGCGTGGTGATGGACTGGGAAATGGCGTTGGAAACGTTTTCGACGTCATTCGTCATTCTCGACATGATATCCCCGTGTCGGTGCGAATCGGTGTACCCGATCGGAAGTCGGGAAATTTTGGAAAAGAGGTCCGCGCGCATCGACTGCACCGTCGTCTGTGACAAGCGAGCCGACAAAATCCCCTGAAAGAGAGACAGGAGCGCACTGATCGCAAAGATCACCGCCATCAGAAGCAAGTATCCCGACAAAACGTCCATGTCGACACGGATGCGTCCGTCCTCGATACGGAACGTGTCGATCGCCTTGGCTTGGAAAAACGGACCTAACAGCTCCGCTGCCGTAACAGCCAGCATGATCAGAAGAAGAAGGATGAGAATCAGCCTGCTCCGCCCGATATAGGAAAGCAAGCGGCGAACGGTCGCCCCTGTCTTTTTGGGCTTTTCGACGTTCATGCGCGCCGCCATGGGACCGCCGCCTCCGGGGCCTCTGCGACCGCCGATCGGAATCACGGGCGGTGTGCCTATATCTCTTTTCGGTTGGTTATTCATGCTTCCACACCTCCCATCGCATTCGCTTTCATCTGGGATTGATAAATTTCCCGATACGTCTCACAGCGAGAGAGCAACACCTCATGCGGGGCACAGTCGATCACCGTTCCGCCTTCGATCACCGCAATGCGGTCGGCATGGCGCACGCTGGCAATCCGCTGCGCGATCAGAATGACCGTGGTTTCCTTCAAGTATTCACGCAAGGCGCCTTGCAGCTTTGCCTCGGTCGCAAGATCCAGAGCGGAGGTGGAATCGTCCATGATCAGAATTTCGGGTTTTCTTGTCAGGGCGCGCGCAATCGACAAGCGCTGCTTTTGTCCTCCCGACAGGGAAGCGCCCTTCTCCGCGACAAAGGTCTGATACCCCTCTGCAAAGGAGGTAATGAAGTCGTCCGCTTGAGCGATGCGGGCAGCTTCGCGAACCGCCTCCTCGCTTGCCGTCGGATCTCCCCAGCGAATATTGTTTTCCACGGTGTCAGAGAACAGCTCGCTTTTTTGAAGCACGTAGCCGATTTTATGTCGCAATGCACCGAGGTCGTATTCTCCGATCGGAACACCGTCCACCTCAACCTCTCCTTCCGTCGCATCGTAAAAGCGCGGGATCAGATTGACCAGCGACGTTTTTCCGCATCCCGTCGCACCGATGATCGCAAGCGTTTCTCCCCGACGGACCTCAAGATCAATGCCGTGGAGAACGTCGGTCTTCGTGCCGGGATACCGGAAGCCCACGTTTTTCATACGAAGAATCACTTCCGCGCCTTTTCCGACCGCATCCTTACCAACGATCACAGGCTCGGTGTGAAGCACCTCACGTACGCGCTTGGCAGATGCCATGGCGCGCGAAACCGATTGGAACATCATCGTCGCCATCATGATAGAGCCTACCACCTGCGTTACGTAGGTCACACCCGCCATCACGGTTCCCGTGCTCATGCCGCCGATTCCCGCGTTGAGATCGATTGCGCCGAGATAAAGAAGCGCAATCACGGCACCGTTCTGGACAATGTGCAAAACAGGGGTGATGATCGCCATCAGCTTCAGAACGCGGTAGTTGACCGAGCAAAGCTCTCCGTTGGCGGTCGCAAAGCGACCGTTTTCAAAATCCTCGCAGACGTATGCCTTGACAACGCGCGCACCGCTGACGTTTTCCTGCACGACCGAGTTGACTCTGTCAAGCTTTTTCTGAATCTCGGAATACATGGGAATCGCACGGCGCAGCACCAGGAAGATGGTCACGGCAAGCAAGGGCAGCGCACACAGAAGAATTACGCCGAAATGAACGTTCAGCAAAAGAAGCATCACCGTACCGCCCGCAAAAAACATGGGCGCGCGAACGAAATGACGCGTAATCATTTCCACGAATTCAACGATCATGGTCACGTCGTTGGTCATGCGCGTGACAAGTGAGCCGGTCGTGAAGCTGTCGGTCTGCTCCAGGGAAAGCGACATCACACGGCGGTAAGCATCGCGTCGCAGATCGTGACCGAAGCTCTGTGCGGCACGCGCAGAGGTATAGGCACAAAACGTACCGAAAAATCCTCCGATCAGCGTGATCAGAAGCATCAGCACGCCAAACGTCAGAACAATCTGGAACTGGGTAAATTCCTCACCGTACAATAGGTGCATCACGCCCCATGCGATCCCACCCGCCTCGCGAATCTTTTCAAGTCCTCCCTCCAAAATTCCGAAATCCACAATGTAGGACATCAAAAACGGAAGACACAGATCCGCGATGACCTCCAGCATCATCATGATGGGAGAAATGATCGCAAGAAACAAATAGGGTTTGATGTATGATTTCAAGCTTCGTTTCAAAACGGAACCTCCTTGTATCAGATCACTTCAAAAGTGTTTTTTATTTTAAAATCACGTATTTTTTCCCTTTTCATCGGGCAGAATATTCTCACGCATACGCATAAGGAATCCAAGCAATACCTCACATTCCGCCTCATCAAAGCCTTGCATCAGAAGAGCATCCAAT
The DNA here is from genome assembly GCA_045536125.1 of Eubacteriales bacterium. Taxonomy (GTDB): domain Bacteria; phylum Bacillota; class Clostridia; order Oscillospirales; family CAG-272; genus UMGS1865. Next base: position 7,670 of record JAZSMX010000152.1, read on the forward strand.
GCCTTGAGCCGTTCAAAAACACGTCGGTTGTGCGCTCTGCCCTTTTCGGTCAGAAGAACACGAACGCTCCGCAAATCCTCCTCGTTTTGCTCACGCACAACAAGCCCCTCATCCTCCATTTTTTTGAGAGTGACACTCACGGTGGGCGGCTTGAGATGCGTCCATCTTGTCAATTGAAGCTGACTGACGCCATCCTCCCGCGCAAGCTCACGCATGATAAGACGCGCGCTGTCCTGCGCCATCACTCCCGTCAGATCATAGCTCTTCATCTGCGCGTGAAAAAGCCGAGCGATCTCATTGACAAGCATCGGAGGTGTGGGTTTTACAGGTCTTCTTTTGTTCTCCATGCCTTTCTCCTTCCTTCAAACGATTAGTTTATCAATAAATCATTTCAAATTATACGGCAAACCAAATATTCTTTCAAGAACATTTTGTAAACAAAAGGTAATTTATCGATAAACTAATTTCCAAGGTTCTTTTGGTTGATCAAACGGGATTCGAACCCACAAGCCTCTCAAACCCTCGTGGGTTCGAGTCCCGTTTGGTTATCATTGTTATACATGAAATACGGCATGCCGATGCACATTAATATCAGCAAAAGGGGCAGGCACACAAATAAAAACGTGAGCCGCCCCTTCCCATTGCAATTCAATTTTCGGCACGCACAGACGGAACTCCACCGTCCGTGCGCCTCTGTATAAAGAAAGGTAGAAATGATGAAAACAAAAATTTGGAAGCTACTCTCCTGCTCCCTTCTCATCTGCGGCATCCTTCCTTCCTCACACGCGATACCTCTTGCGGCGGAATCACCTAAAAAGGAGATTGCTTTTGCCATGAGTCGGGAAGTTAGTGCAGCTGTCGAATCCGAGGTCGCATTTGACGGAGAAGAAACGTTCTCACCCGAAGCCCTTTCCACCATCGCCTCTGAAGCCTTGCGGGAGCTTTCCGTATATCCCGGCGGAATGCCCTTTGGCGTCAAATTTTACACCGAGGGCGTCACCGTGGTCGGCTTTTGCGACGTTGAAACCGAGCGCGGAAAGGTAAACCCCGCAAGCATTGCGGGACTGAAGGAAAAGGACATGATCTTAAAGGTAGACGGTGCGCCCTTGACGAGCGCATCCGATCTGACCGACCGTATCGAAGCCTCCGGTGGCGCAGAGCTTCATTTGCTCTGCCGCCGTGCGGGACGGGAATTTGAAACCAAGCTGAAGCCCGTCTATTGCCCCGGCGAGTCGCGATACAAAACGGGGATCTGGGTACGCGACAGCGGTGCGGGAATCGGAACCGTCACCTTCATCCTCCCCGACACAGGTGCTTTTGCGGGGCTCGGTCACGGCATCTGCGATTCCGACACCGGATCTCTTGTCCCCATGCGACGCGGAAGTGTCTCGGACGTCACCATTTCTGCCGTCATCAAGGGACGTGCCGGAGATCCGGGGGAGCTCAAAGGATATTTCAACGCGGGTAAGGTCGGTTCCCTTCTCGGCAACTCCAATTGCGGAGTCTGGGGAATGTTCTCAAAGATTCCAAATACCGAATACGATCCCCTCCCCGTCGGGCTTCGCGACGACATCAAGGAAGGCGACGCCTATATCCTTTGCACGTTGGATTCCAACAAAATCGGAAAGTACAGCGTAAAAATCTCAAATATCAACCGCGACGCCACGGGATCGAAATGCTATACCGTCACCGTCACCGATCCCAAGCTCCTCTCCGTCACGGGAGGAATCGTCCAAGGAATGTCAGGCAGCCCCATCATCCAGAACGGCAAGCTCGTGGGAGCCGTCACCCACGTGCTCATCAATGACCCGACAACGGGGTACGGGATCTTCGTTGAAAACATGCTGAGCGCCGTCACGCTTCCCATGGCACGGGCATCGTAACGCAATAAAATATGAAAAAGTTGTCCCTATTTGAACACACTCCACGAGTAAGTTTAAATAGGGACAACAATTTTTTGTCCGAAAAATATTAATCACCATTTTAATGTCTCAATTACACAACGTCATTGTCCAACAAAAAGTCAATCACTCCAATATTCAGCACACCGTTATCATCATAAAAGCGCTTACCAATATCGTGTCTGACAACAATTTTCGGGAAAGAGTCACCGATCAGAGAAAACGGTTTCAATTCGCTCTGCTGTTTTTCTTCGGACAGCATTGCGTATGCCGATTGGATATAGACCTTTTTTTCACCTTTAGTTGCGATAAAATCGATCTCACGCGGAATGCTGATCTGCTTGCCTTCCTTGTTGCGCTCTCTCGTGGTGATCACGCCAACGTCAACCGAATATCCGCGAATAATCAGCTCATTATAAATGACATTTTCCATAATATGCGTCATTTCGGGCTGACGGAAGCCAATACGCGCGTTGCGAAGTCCTACGTCCTCGCAATAATATTTATTTGGATAGTTAAAATATGCGCGCCCCTTTACATCGTAGCGTTTACTTTCAGAGAACAAGAAAGAATCGATTTTGTTGCGGTACAAGCGAATATAATTGCGGCGTGTTGACAAAGCCGAAAAATTATGCTACAATGAAAAAAAGTTTATCCCACAAAAGGAGATATGCCATGTGTGTGATCGCGGGTTACAGCGGAAAGAGGCGCGCGGCGCCCATTCTGATCGAAATGCTTAAAAAAATCGAATACTTTGACGGTGGGTATGCCACGGGGATCGCGACGGTCCATGAAGGGAAGATCTATTGCGCCAAGGCGATCGGTGACGTGGAAATGCTTTTGCGTACGACAAATGCACTCGATCTCCCGGGTACGACGGGAATCATCCACACGCGCCCAAACGGAGAGTTTTTTAGCGTTACGCACCCGTACTTTGATGCGCGCGGAAAGCTTGCAATGGTAGAAAACGGGGGCACGGGGGCGACCGCCTGCCCCGCACTTCACGCGGAGTTTTGCGCCGTTATGAATGAGATGCTTGACCGCGGAATCGTATCTCCCTCAAGTCGGGATCTGAATGCCAAAACGCATCAAAACTTTTTTACACGGGACGGAAAGCCCTTTTATTACATTGAGGCGTATTCCCTTTTGCTTGGAGAAATGCTGAGAAATGTACCAAAGGATTCCTTAAAAGGTGAGATCGCGCTTGCCGTAAAAAAAATGCACGAGCGCCTACCTGCCGATAACGTTACCGTGACCGTTTACGATGACCTTCCCGATACCGTCACTGTGGGAACCGTTACCCGTCCGATGTCCGTTTTGGAAGCGGACGGCGAAACCTTGATCGCCTCCTGCGCGACCGCGTTCCCGGAGGAATTACAGCATTTTCCCGTCACGCATTTGCCGGTGTGCTCCGTCTCGCAAATCACGCCGCAAGGACTTGAGATCGTTTCGGTCGGGATGGAGGGTGTTAGGAGCGAGCCTGTGACCGAGCGTGCGGTGCAGTATTACAAGGCATTTCTTGAGGCGACCTTGACCGGGAAAGAGGACGCGCCTTTGTCTCTCTATGATATCAAGCTCCCAATGGATATCTGGTCAGAGCCGATGGTTGATTGCAAATACGCGGGGACGGTGCGCCCATTGAAGCCGTTGATGTGTGCTGTTTATCGGGCGTTTTGGGAATTGCACCGTGAGGGGAGGCTGCACAGTCGCCTCGGTGTTGTTTACAGCCGCGACGTTTCTTGGCCAAACGTCGATTGCTATTTTACTAAATTTTGGATCGACGAAAAGAGGAACGAAAGATGAAGTCTGCTGCAAAGGAAGACTTTTCGGACGGTGTGCTTCTGCGCTCGATGACGGCAGAGGACGTAGGGCGCGTCAACGTTTTCGAAGAAAACTTGCCATGGAGCGAAGCGGAATATGGTAACTGCACGTGCTGATCAACGATCCCACCACGGGCTACGGCATTTTCATCGAAAACATGTTAAATGCCGCACAAATGCCGAGGGTGAAGGTAGCATAACACAAAAATTAAAGGCAATATCATTCCCAAGAACCCGAAATCAGGGCGGTTTGATATTGCCTTTTTATTTTATTATGCTTCATTCTCCAAAATCCATTCAAGCAATTCCTGATATTTCATTTCTCCCGCCGCGACGGCAAGACCGACACGGGCAACCTCTGCGTTTGTTGGACGGAGCTTGATGCCGTTGGTTTCGAGAAAGGTGAGAAGAACGTACATTCCTATTCTCTTGTTTCCGTCCACAAAAGCATGATTTGAAATAAGAGCAAAGCCGAGCCGCGCGCCCTTTTCCTGCTTGGTAGGATATAATTCCTTTCCGTCAAACGTGGCAAACGCTGATTCGAGCGCGCTGTTGAGAAGCGCAATATCGCGCACATTTGGATCTCCACCCGTTTCCTCCGTAATGAGCTTGTGGAGCAACAATACTTTTTCTTGCGAAAATTTTATCATATGTTTAACCTCGTTGATTCTTGACTGAATTTTATACTCCCGGCGAGCATCGCCGTTTTCACGGCGGCACTTCGTGCTACGCTCCGTACACGGAGCGCTCGCGGAGCAATCTGCGCTCTCTCGCTGACAAGCGAGCTTTCCGACTCGCTTCGCTTGATTATCATTTCGCAAGCTCCTCAAACGCGGGGCGGTAAAGCTACAAAATACGTGCCGCCACAAAGTCGATCTTCTCGTCGTCGGTCATTTCAATCGTGGTGTCTTTCTCAATATCTACCAACTTATATTTAGGCTTATTGTTCTTGAAAATATAAAGCTCGCCGTGCTTGTCGGTCATTCTTGCCACACGGGAAAAATTCTGATTTGCCTCGGAAATCGAAACAATTTGATTCGTATTCAATTTCATTTTTAATACCTCCTTATTGAGATCACACCATTATTATACACAAATTTTAGGATATTGTCAACCTAAAAAATAAATTTGATAAAATTTCCATTAAATTTTGTTGCCCTTTCTTGACCACACACCTGTCGGGCAGCCCATTATACTCCTTTGCGGTGCAAGCGTTATGGTGGCTGATCCGACCGAGGGGTATGGGATTTTTATTGAGAATATGTTAAACGCTGTTCACCCACAGCCTCAACCGCAGCCTCGCGCGGCATAAGTATCGCGAAAGTACGCAAGAACGTGAGAGCGCGATGGCGCTTTTTGAAAAACTCCTTCGCTTCGCTACGGGACATGAACAAAGTTTATGTTCGCTCCGCAAAAGCTTTAATACAAAAAAGGCAATATCATTCCGAAATGGGTGATATTGCCTTTTGGATTTATGATCCTAAAAATTTCTTTTTAAATTCAACGGGGGTGAGACCTCCTTTTTTCAACAAGTCAAGTATAACAAAGACAACCGATTTTGTCAAGTAATAATGGACATATTGTCCTATAATCGGTCATATTATCCCTTGATTTATGATTCTTTTGTGCTAAAATACTATAAAAAGGAGGAGTTTACAATGAAAAAAGCAAAAATCGCCATTGTAAGCTTAGGGCACTATATTTACTCAGCATCAACGTAGACCGTAACGGGGGCTGTCACATTTGACGAGACCGAAAAAGCCCGTGGAGAAAAGAAAAAAGTCCCGTTTTCCGGTAAAATCAGAAAATGAGACAGGAATCGGTTGAATTTCTTCGAAATTCTCCAAAA
>JAZSMX010000128.1:0-3833 GCA_045536125.1 Eubacteriales bacterium
GATTATTCAAGCGAAAACCGCTAATCCCCCACCACGCAAAAGCCTCCCGTCGACTTTTGAGCGCGGGGGCTACGTCTGTAACTCAGCCCCTTTTCAAAAGTAACTTGATTTAACAAAGCTTCATCAAGCGAATACCGCAAATTCCGCGGCGCGCAAAAGCCTACCGTCGGCTTTTGCGCGCGGGGGCTTCGTCAGTGACTCAGCCCCTGATTTTTGCAGAACGTATTTTTTTGACGTATTCGGTGCTTCTCACGTTTGGATACCCATCAAGGACTCAAAACTGCACGTCGTAGGGCTTACGGTACAACGCTTACAAAATTTCACCTGCCGCTTTGCGATACTCACGCGGAGTCTTTCCCGTGTAGGCTTTGAAAAGCCGCCGAAAATAAATAGAGGACTCAAACCCCAAGCGCTCGCTGAGCTCTTCAATGGAAGCATTGGGATGGTCGAGCAAACTTCGCTCCGCATGGCGGATCATTATTTGGTTTTTATATTCGATGGGAGACATGCCGATCTCCTTTTTGAAGCATTCGTAAAAATACGATGTGCTGATGTGGCAAAGCGCCGCCAGGTCGGGGACACGCAACGGGGTATCGTAGTGGCTTTCAATGTAGCGCATCGCGTCGATAATCCGATCGTTGATCGGTAGGCTTTTTTCATATTGCATGCACGAGAAGAGGGCGGAGAGAAGATAGAGAAAGCTTCCGACGGAACGCAAGGAAGCTGACACCGTTTGTCCATCCTCCGTTATCTCCTTGAAAAGCGGCAGAAGATGCGCACAATTTGAGATTTTTTGCAGCCTATAGATGCGGTTTCCGATCGGCTCGCCAAACGGAACCAGATCAAAGTGACAGGAGAAAAAATTCGTTGTCGGTCGGCCGTGCCAGACGGAGGTATAGCGACAGCCCTTCGGGACGTAAATGACGTCTCCCACACCGATCTCGTGGTGGACGCCGTCGCAAATGAAATCCGCGCTTCCTTCCAGAATATAGGCAACACTGTGCAACGGTCGTGGCAGATGGGAGTAATCAAAGGTCGCGTTTTCCGCTGCTGAAAATCGGCTTCCGCGCAGATAGGTCAAGGGGATTGAGTGCATCTGCATAGTGACCTCCGTAGAATCGTTTTGTTTTTTACTATTATACACTCTTTTCTTTTTTGTGTCAAGCGGTTATAATAAGGCTAAGAAAATTCTTTTGTAATAAGGCTAAGAAAATTCTTTAAGGAGATTGTTATGCAAAATAAAACCGTATTGATCACAGGCGGTGCTTCCGGTATGGGCTTGCGCCTCGGAGAATGCTATGCAAAGGAGGGCGCAAACGTTGTCCTTGCCGACGTCAATCAAGACGCACTGGACACTTGCGTTGCAGATATCCGTGCTTACCATGAAAACGTCATCGGCGTGAAGGCTGACGTTCGTGAGTACGCGCAGGTCGTGGCGGCACGCGATGCTGCTGTGGAACGCTTCGGTTCGATCGATATTCTTATCAACTGTGCGGGCGGTGCGGAAACGCGCATCTGCAATCACCACGACGTATTTTATGAAAACCCGATTGAGATCTACGATTTCGGAATCGACGTCAACCTCAAGGGCGCGATATATTTTGACCACGCGGTCATGCAGCAAATGGCAAAGCAGAACAGCGGTGTGATCATTCATCTCGGATCGATTACGGGTGAGGAGGGAAGCCCCAACGCCGTCGCATATGCCGCCTCCAAGAGTGCCTTGATGAACGGTGTGACCAAATCCATCGCGCAAGCGGGTGCGGAGAAAAATATTCGATGCGTATGCATAGCTCCCGGTCCCGTTCTGACGCGTCCTGCCATGGCAAACATGAAAACGATGTTGGGACGTGCCGCAGAGGTGCAGGAGATTGTGGATATGATCATGTACGCGGCATCCGAAAAATGTGATTTCCTCAACGGTGTCTATATTCTGATGGACGGCGGACGGAACGTGATGTTTAACAAACAATAAAGGAGATTCCCATGAAGCATAAGCCTACGTTTTTACATCAAAACAAACCTATGATTACCGCTATGGTGCAGGCAACCAACCCCGATGATCTTATACATTTGATACGCACCGCCGCCTTTGACGGAGCGGATGCCTACGGCTTTCAATTTGAGCAGCTGGAAAAAAAGTATCAAAACGAGGAGACGGTCAGACTTGCCTTTGATGCCATGTCACCGCGCCCGATCTATGCAACCAACTACCGCGTTGCCTTCAATGAAGGGAAAAGCGACGAGGAGCTTGCCCGCGGGTATCTTTGGCTGTGCGACATGGGGGCGACCTTGATCGACGTCATCGGAGATCTTTACTGTCCCACGCAGTACGAAATCACGAAGGATTCCGCGGCAATTGAAAAGCAGAAGGCATTGATCGCAGAAATCCACGCAAAGGGCTGCGAGGTATTGATGTCCTCCCATACCTTGACCTTTATGAAGACCGAGGAGGTGCTCGCCATCGCCAAGGAGCATCAGTCGCGCGGCGCGGATATCTCCAAGATCGTTACCGCTGCCAACTCGGAGGAGGAAGAGCTGGAAAATCTGAAAACCGCGACCGTTCTGCGCCGCGAGCTGGATATTCCGTTCCTGTTCCTTTCGGGAGGGACGCACAACCATCTTCACAGAGCCTTCGGCCCGATGTTCGGCTCTTGCATGTGGTTGACTGTGCCGCTGTACGATCAGTGCGCAACATCGGCACAGCCTCTCTTGCGCTCCATCCGCGCTATCAGAGACAATTTTGACGTCTGACAAAAAATCAAAACGAAAGAGAGAATAAACGATGCTGATACGCGATCTGATTCGTGAGCTTGACGTTATGCCGAATTCTTGCGACACTGTAAAATTCGGGAATCCCGATATGGAAATCAGCAGTGTTCTTGTCACCATGTGGGCAACGCCGAACGTGATCCGCCATGCTGCCAAGGTCGGGGCGAACCTCATTATTACGCACGAGCCCACCTTCTATGACGATCCGGACAAACCGGAGGACAATCCCGTAGATAAGGCCAAGCATGCTCTGATTGAAGAGACGGGAGTTGTCATTTACCGATATCATACCACCATGCATTTGTTCAAGCCCGATCTGATTCCTCAAGGAGCAATTCATTATCTTGGCTTGAAGGGAACTTTGACTCCGACACAATATTTCGGTTCTTCGATTCTGACCTTGGACGAGCCGATGAGTGCCAACGAAATTGCAGATCTTTTCCGAGAAAAGCTTGGTGTGAAGCATATCCGCATCGCGGGAGATGCGGATTTTAAAGGGAAGACGGTCGGCGCATGTCTCGGTATGCCGGGCGGTGTCTATGAGATTCTTCGCGACGAGAAGACCGAGATCGTTCTGATCGGAGAGGCTTGCGAATATCATCAATGCGAATATGCGAGGGACGCTTCGGAGCTTGGTTTTCATAAAGCCATGGTAGTGTTAGGACACGAGGGCTCGGAGCGTGCGGGCATGCGCTATTTGGCAGAGTTGATGTCAAAGAACCATCCGGAGCTGAAAATCGATTACGTTGAATGCGGAGAGGTGTACCGCTGAATCGCAGAGTAGGGGGGACGATCGCACACTCTCCACAATAGCAAAGGGGCTGTCACATTTGACGAGAACGAAAAAGCCCGTGGAGAAAAGAAAAAAGTCCCGTTTTCCGGAAGTCGGAGGCCAAAGCGGTCTTAGGAAGACAACACTTGAAACCAACTCCTTGGCTCACAGAACGACATGGCTACGATCCGACTTGGGGGGACGATCGCACACTCTCCACAATAGCAAAGGGGCTGTCACATTTGACGAGAACGAAAAAGCCCGTGGAGAAAAGAAAAAAGTCCCGTTT
>JAZSMX010000100.1:0-12268 GCA_045536125.1 Eubacteriales bacterium
TTCCTGTACATTCATGCCTTTTGATTCTGGAAATATAATTTGGGGCTGAGTCACTGACGAAGCCCCCGCGCGCAAAAGCCGACGGTAGGCTTTTGCGTGCCGCGGAATTTGCGGTTTTCGATTGAAAAATCTCAAAATATCATCCATCAACGGGCGAAAATTGCGGCATTTCGCCGCAAAGCAAAGACGACGGGGGTGAGTAACAAATGCGTTTTCGCATTTGACTCACCCCTTTTAGGTGCGAGAGATTTCTGCTTGTCTCCTCATCTCCACTTCGTGGAGCGAGGAGAATCTGAACTCAAAAAGCACCTGTGACCGTGAGTGCATTTCACGGGCACAGGTGCTTTTTGCATGTAAGATCGATTGAATTTACGTTGTGGGGTGGTTGTTCTCCACGTATCGGAGGAGTGCCTCCTTCAAATGCCGCTCGTCGGCACTCTGATGCGTCAGAGTACGAAGGAGCTTTGCGGTTGCCCGTGCGGCATATTCGTCACGGAAGATCGAGCCCTCCCAAAGGCGGCAGGAGCCGAGGGGCACGTCCCTTGTGAAGCGGAAGAAATCCTCACCGTCGGGGGTGTCCGCGCCAAGGGAGGCGCGCGTCAGCGCGAGGGTGGCTTCCTCTCCGTCGGGAAGGGGAGATATGCTCCAAAGGCGGTCTGCGAATGCGGGCATCGCAAAATAGAGCGCGTAGAGGTAATGGGGATAGTTGCTGCCCTCCCAGGCGCACATTTCACCGCCCGGGACCGCGTGAGGGCATGCGGAGGCGTCTGCGGGATCTGCAAGCGGATTCCATTTCTTCAAGCGATCCCATTCCACGTATTCGTCCACGTAGGTGTTCGGGAAATCCGCGTTGATCACTTCAAATCCCTCTTCAAGGAAGCGTTGCATCGAGCAGCCCTCCACAGGGCCTCTTCCTTCTGCCGCCACGCGCCAGAATTCGATCAGAATGTCGCGCGGAAGATCGGGACTTTTCGAAATGTCAATGTCGTCGTTCCAGATGATCATGCGCTTTCCGAGCGAGGTGACGGTGGCATAGATCCGCTTGACGAACCAATAAAAGCGCTCCCGAAGCGTGTGAAGTCCGAGCGGCGCAAAGAACGCACGGCAGCACTCACATTCCTCACTGTGCGAGATGGGATAGGGATCAAGCTCCACAAGATCCTCCATATGGATTTCATCCGTTCCGACGTGGATGTATTCGTAAGGGAAGATCTCTGCCAATTCCGCAAGCAGATCGTCGATCAATGCATAGGAGTCTTCGTTGCCGAGACATACGTTCCAGCCGCTGACATTCTTTCCCTCAACACGGCATTTCAGCTCCGGACGAAGCTCCGTCAGCGCATTGGAATGTCCCGGGAAATCGATTTCGGGAATGACGTCGATCCCAAACGCGCCCGCGTAGCGGATCAATTCCGAAAGCTCCGCCTTGGAGTATTTGCCGCCGGGGGAGGCGGGAAGAGGCGTACGGGTTTCATAGCAGAAGCCCGTGCTGTCGGACAGATGCAGATGAAGCTTGTTGAGCTTTGCCTTTGCCATGGAAAGGATCAGAGCGCGCATCTCGTCCATCGGGATTCGGTTTCTTGCGGGATCTGCCATGAAGGAGCGGAAGGCGGTATCGGGAAAATCGCGGACCGTGGCATCGGGCAGCATTGCAAGGTCTCCCTCATAGGAAAGGAGCTGAACGAGGGTAGCAAGCGCGTTGATCATACCGCGAAAGTCCTTGGCACGCACGCATGCCTTTCCGTTTTGAACGGTCAATTCATACTCTTCTTTGTTGGGAAACAGACCGGGTACGAGGGAAAGAGAGAGTGTTGCTCCGTCTGCTTGTTCGATCTCCGAAATTTCAAGATAAGGTGCCATTTCGCCAAGCGCAAAGAGAGCGCGGCGACCGGGCGCATCCGCACAAAATACGGACAGGGGCGTGATGAGGGGATGGCGTTCCCCGAGGATGATTTGCTTCGGTCTTGGATAGATCATGATGGTTCTCCTTCAATCATAGAAATTTCTTGAAATAACTTCGTCCTGCCATTCCTTGGAAAGGCTTGTGAATTTCGCGGAAAAGCCCGTCACTCGGACGATCAGATCGGGGTAGTGCTCGGGATGTGTCTGTGCGTCAAGCAGAATTTCTTTTGATGCACAGTTCAATTGCAGAGACTGTACTGCGGTATGTGCGACTGCACGCAAAAATCCCACGCAGCGATCCTGTGAAATGCCGTAAGGGAGCAGGACGTTGAGCACCGAGCCTGCCGCTGTCGTGGAGGGATCGAGCTGTGCCATGGAGGCGATCACGCGAGTGACGTCGGGAATGCGCTTTAGCCTGGAAGGCGTGACACCTTGCGCGAAATAGTCTCCGCTTTTCCGTCCGTCGGGAGTGGCGAGGGTTTTTTCTCCCCAGAAGCGAATTTCCGTGTAGGTCAGATGCCCTATGTGCACCCGTCCCCCGTACGAGCCTGTACGGACGGTGCAAGCTTCGTAAAGATCTTGGTTCAGGCGCGCGGCGAGCATCCCACTCTCCGAGCTTCCGTCCCCCCAGCCGTGCGAACGGATGGCATCCATCCGAATCTCCTCGTGCCCCTCCCAATTGTCGCGGACCGCAGAGAGATATTCGTCCAAGGAGTATTTTTTGGCATCGAAAACCAGCTCCTTGATGGCGAGAAGGGAATCGACGATGTTGGGAAGCCCGAAGATCAGAAGATAGTCGTCGCGGTATCTGCCGCCGCCCATTGTGAAGTCGGCATGCTTTCGGAGGCAATCGTCAAGCGTTGAGGAAAAGATCGGAAAGCGATCCACTTGGGAAAGGAGATGTCCTGCGCGGCGCGTGACGTCAAGTCTGGCATCCAGGAGAGAAAGACAGTTGCGAAGCGTTCTTTGATACAGTTCTTCAAAATCGGTTGCACCGTCAAGCGGTTCTATTGAAAATCCCAGCCGCTTTGCTTTCTCTGCCATTGCGTGGACGGAAAATTCCAAGGGCTTGAGGAGATTGAGGTAGTTTCCGTGATCGAACTTTTCTTGGTAGGTGGCGATTCCCCAGCAGCCTGTGATCAGATAGTCGCGTGCCTCGGAGATCGGTCGCCCCGCACGTATGAGGGAGGGAATGGTTGCGTCATCATTCTGGAGCAGGACCGTGCTTGTACCTTGCACGATGGAGGAGCTGATTTCGTCAAGATACTCCTTAGGAGAATCCTTTGAAAAACGGCATTTGATCTTGGGGAAAATGATGTGATGCTCTCGCGTTGCGCGCAGAAAGAGCGCGGTGAGATCGTTGTAAAGCGGTGTGCCGTCGGAGTCACACCCACCGAGCACGTAGGTGTTTTCCAGCTCGTGATCGGCATATCCGACCATGGGCATATCGTGGTCGTAGTGGCAATCCCAGAGAATGAGAAACTCCGAAATGAGAGAATAGGCATCCTCCTTCGTGATGCGCCCCTCTGTCAGATCCCTTTGATAAAAGGGGAGAAGATCCATGTCAAGCCGCCCGAAGGTGTTGGGGCCGACGCCCTCCAGAGATCCCAGAGCTTTGCGCAAAAAGGCAAGTGTGGCAAGCGCCTCATAAAGCGTTTCGGGGGCTTCCCACGGCACGCGCGCGGCGGTTTCTTTGATGCGAGTGAGATTGGAAATGACCTCGGGATCTTTTGCGTCCTCCAGCATTTGCTCCGCTTTTTTTGAGAAGCGCTCCGCCATGCGGCGAAGGGCGTGCATTCCGTGGCAAACGGAACGGAGAAACGCAAGCTCCTCTTCATTCTTTGCATTGCTCATCTCTGTCTCGGCTTTTTCGCAAATGCCCTTGATTCCGATGCTCAGGATCGGACGGTTGTTGAAATTGAAGTGCTGACAATCATCGTTGTAATCACCGCAGATCAGATAGAGCAATTCCTTCTTCTGCGCTTCTGCCAATAGGTAAAGCTCTTCGTCAAATTCGCGGAAAAGATGCTTGTTTCTTTCGAATACCCAGCCGTTGGCTTGAATGAACGGATGTCCCTTCGCGTATCTCGCTCCGTCGGAGAGAGAGGTGAGTACTCCTGTTTCAAAATAATAGAAGGAGTGCGGAAAGATCACGGGAGAAAATTCCTCGGTGATCACGTCGTATTGGAGCATTTTTTGCTCTGTCACGCTCATTTCCGGACGAACGGTGTCATCCAGAATGCGGAAGCATCGTTGTGCAAACGATCTTGCACGCTCCGCGTCCCCGTGAAGATAAAAAGCGTACAATTCTTCCCTAAGTGCTTGTTCGTTCATGGCGATCTCCTCTTTTCGTTAACAAAAGCTTGCTGTCTCAAGCTCCGTTTGATTACAGTATAGCATCCTTGGGTTGCGTTTTCCATGGTTTTGACGGAAAAATTGCAAAAAACGGAAATTTTTATTTACAAATCCGAGAGGATGTGATACAATGAAAAAAGAGGGGGGGCGACAAAATGGAATTTGACAAGCTTTGTGTGGAAGAGGTGCGAAGCGTGATGCGGTACCGTCCGAGTGCGCGACGTTGGGATGCGGCGGGACATACGGAGCACATTGTCGGGATTCAGATTACAGGCTCTGCAAGACATGATTTTGCAGATCGTAGCTTTGTGATACCCGAGGGGGCAGTTTATTTTCTCAACGCAAGGGAGGACTATCACGTAGAGGTGTATGAGGTGGGGGAGGCGTTTTCGATCCACTTCACCACCCGTGAACACATCGATACGGGGAGCTTTTGCATTCCTCTTTCCAACGTCGATCCCTTGCTCTCGGTTTTGGAAAAAGCGGAAATCGCGAAAAACACGGAGGACAGCTTACTGCTTGCATCTCTTGTTTATCGTTTTTGCGCGGAGCTCTGGCGCGCTCGCTGTAAAAGCTACATCCCGAAGGATGCGCGTATGCTTTTTGCAAAGGAGTACATCGATCTGCATTTCAAGGAGGGGGATTGCATGGAGCGCGCGATCGCCCAAAGCGGCGTGGGCGCGCGCAGATTCAGAACACTCTTTCAAAACAGCTTTGGCGTCACACCGAACCGATACGTGGTTTTCAGAAGAACGGAGCATGCAAAGGCTCTGTTTTCCACGCGCTGCCTTTCCGTTACCGACGTCGCAGAGCTTTGCGGCTTTTCCGACGTTTACTACTTCAGTAAGGTCTTTAAGTCGGAAACGGGGCTTTCCCCCAGCGAGTGGCGCGCACGGGAACGGCACTGAAGGGGCGCGAGACTTCAAAAATATAACCAAACATGACTACCCCCAAGGGGCTCAAGCGCGGTTGCACTTGAGCCCCTTGGGGGTAGGTTGGTTTCGGATTAGTTGCCGCAGCAGCAGGTGATCAGAAGGATGGCGATGATGATCAGCCAGATGCAGTTGTTATCGAAAAGATTGCAGAAGCAGTTGTTCATAAGAAGTCCTCCTTGAGTGTAGAGAGCTCGGAAAGTCCGCATAAGCATTTGGAGAATTTCGAAGAAATTCAACCTGCTCCGCCTTTTGCACATTGAAAGCGGATATTCTTTTTACACGGACTTTTTTTCGGTCTTGCCAAATGTGACCACACCGATTTTTTGCTCTTCTGATACCATTGTATGAAGGATGCGGCTCGGATGTTCCCGTAATTTGTCAGTTCGTCGCGACCGCCTTCTTTTTTTGTCGCATACCGTTTTCCGAGAGGGACTTGAACCGACGCGCCTTTGAGTCCCACTTGCCAAATCCCCACTTCAAGCCGAATTTGAAGAAAAAAATCAAAAATCCTATAGACATTCGTTCTTTTATGTGTTAAAATAATAAATGATGGAAGACGCGAGTCTTTACAGTTCATCCCATAAGGGAAAGGAGAATTTAAAATGTATCAGTTTCCGATCGGTGTTGTGGTGGAGTCCTTCCGCAAGGAGATCCACGAAGCAATCAAGGAGGCGAGTGCACTGGGACTTCAGGGCATTCAGATGTACGGAACGCGCGGTGAGTTTGCTCCCGAAAATTTTACGAAGGAGGCGCGCCGTGAGCTGTTGAAGTTCGCAAAGGATAACGGTGTATGCTTCTCTGCGATTTGCGGAGACTTCGGACACGGATTTATGAACCGTGAGTCCAACAAGATCTACGTGGAAAGATCCAAGAGAGTGGTGGACATGGCTCTGGATATGGAGACCAATATCGTAACCACGCATATCGGTGTCGTTCCCGAGGACAAGAACGCGGAGCGCTATAAGATCATGCAGGAGGCTTGCTACGAGCTGGCGCAGTACGCGGACAGCGTCAATGCACACTTCGCTGTGGAGACGGGACCCGAGACCTCTGCGGTGCTGGGCGATTTCCTGGATTCTCTCGGCTCGTGCGGTGTCGGTGTCAACCTGGATCCCGCCAACCTGATGATGGTGACGGGGGACGATCCCGTGGGGGCGGTTCACCGTCTTCGCAAGTACATCGTTCACACGCACGCAAAGGACGGTGTGATGCTTCACAGAACCAATCCCGAATACATCTACAGTGTCATTCCGATGCCCGAGGACGTCAAGAACATCACCGCCTTCCGCGAAGAGCCCTTGGGCGAGGGAAGCGTGGATTTTGCCGCATACCTTTCAGCTCTTGAGGAGATCGGCTATCGCGGATTTTTGACCATCGAGCGCGAGGCAGGGGACGATCCCGCGAAGGACATTTCGATCGCCGCGGAGTATCTCAGACGCATCATTCGCGAGGGCTGAATTTGTCACGAAAAAATGGGGTGAGTCGAATGCAAAACGCATTCGGAGCTCGCCCCATCGGTATGAGGGGTTGACAATGAAACCGAAAAAACGTTGCGAGGCGGCAGCATCGCCTACCGACAGAAAAAGGAACTTTGCTTACTGGCTCCTGATCTTTGCAAGCTTTTTCCTTTACATCGTTCTGACGGGGGCGAAGAATCTGTACGTCGCGGAAAAAACGACGCTTTATACGTTGGGGACGTTCGGAAATCTGACGTCTCTTGCGGGGACGATGGAGTATTATTTTTATACCTATGCTGTGGCACAGGTGCTCCTCATCTTCCTGATCAAAAAAATCAATATCAAGTGGTACATGACCTTGACGCTCGGTATGTCTGCCGTGATCACCGTGCTGATGGCGTTCACGGGACACATCCGCGAGCATTACGTCCTTTATGCCGTCAACGGATTTTTGCAGGCGGGCATCTGGGGATGCTCCATCAAAATCCTCGGTGTCTATCTGCCCGCGCGGCTGTTGCCGATCGCGAATCAGCTCATGGCATCGGGACCTGCCGTGGCGGGTGCGGTGGCATATGGGGGTGCTGCGGCATTCGGAGAGCAATGGAGGCTTCCGTTTTTCGTCTTCGGAGTGCTTCTTCTGCTGTTTGTCGCCCTGTATTTCTTTGCCGTTACCCTTGTGGCGCGTTTTCCGAAGGAGATCCACACACACGTCGAGGTGGGGGAGGACGGCAAGGAGCATGAGGTTTCCGACGAGGCGGCGAACGATTTTATTCATCTGAGCAGCCGCAAGCGGATCGTGTGGTTCTACGTCTTCTCTGTCATCGGCGGCGTTGCTCTGACTGCCGTTTATTTTGCTCTCAACAACAATCTGGACATGTTTCTCAAGGAGATCGGTGGATTTTCCAACGACGTTTCCAAATGGCTGACGGTCATCGCTCCCTTGATGTCGGCACTGGGACCGATTCTTGTGGTCGGTGTGTGCGAGAGGAAGAAGAATTTTATCGCCGTGTGCGCCGTTTGCTTTTTGCTGGCACTCTTCACCGTGGGAGCGTTGATGCTCTTCTTCGAGGTCAACGTCATGCTCTCTCTCTCACTCATCGTTCTCTATCTCGTGATCGTCAACGGGGGACGCTCCATCTCTCTTTCCATCGCGGCATTGCGGATGCGCGAGCGGATTGACGTCGGCGTTTATACCACCCTCATCAATGCCGCGGCATCCATTGTCGCGGGATTAGCTCCGAAGCTGGTCACGTCCATTCTTGACAGGGAAGCACTCTCTGTTACGGAGAGCTGGCGCGAGGTCTTCTTTACCATTTTTATGTGGAATCTTGCCATTGTCGTGTTCCTGTTTTTGATGATTGTGGCTGTCAGGCTGCTCCATCGGAGAGACCGACGGAAAGAGGAGCGGATCAGAGCGCGCTACTCTTCTTGAAGTCGCTGGGGGAGATCCCCTTGATCTTGCGGAATACCTTTGAAAAATATGCGGAATCGTTAAAGCCGTTGGCGAATGCCGCCTCCGTGACCGAAAGTCGGAGGGTGAGCATGTCGTCGGCGGCTTTTTCCACGCGCAGACGGTTGATGTAATCGATGGGCGTATAGGAGGTCTGCTCCTTGAAGAAGCGGCAGAGATACTTTTCGTTGAAGCCCGACACCTTGGAAAGAGACGCTAAGGTGATATGCCCCGTATAGTGCTCGTTGATCCAGGAAAGGAGCTTTGTCAATTGCGCCGTCTGACGCTCGTGCGCGTGTGAGGGAAGTGCTTCCTCCACAGCATCCGTGCGGTAGAGCGTATCGAAGAGAGAAAAGAGAGAGGCATAGACCGCCATCTCATAGCGCGGCGCGCGCCGCGAAAGCACGGTGAAGAGACGGTCGATCTCTCCGATCACCGCGCGATCTGCCTCGCCTCCTCCCGCTCGGAAGCATTCGCGGACGGCGGCGCTCTGTGCGGCGATGGGCTTGATGTGCCTTCCGACCGCAGCACCCGGAGGGCAGAGCATATCGGCTTTGAACACCGCGCACTCATAGACCGCATCCGTGGGGATTCCGCGGTGAAGCGTCCCCGGATTGACGAAGGCGGCGTCCCCGGGCAGGAGCAGATGGCATTGCTTGTTCAGATGCAATTCGAACTTACCTTTATGAACCAGGATCAATTCGGCCTCGGGATGCCAGTGAAGGTTCATTTCGTATCGGTGATGATTTTTGTCGAGACGGTAAAATTCGATGGGAAATTCCTGCGTGCCGTGCATTTCCCGTTCGATGAACTCGGAATAGATCATTTTCATCCCCCTGTAGCGGCAAAAAGTGAATATCGTTATGATATTTGCCGTTATTATACAAGAACTGTATCCTATTTTACACTATAATGAAGTAAAAAGCAATAGGAAAACGAAAAAATCCACAGGGAAAGCCTATTTTGTAAAGGGAACAAACGAAATACATAAAACAAAGGAGAAACTACTATGTCAAGATTGATCGGACAGTATCCCGTGATCGGTATCAGACCGACCATCGACGGTCGCCGCGGTGTGCTCAAGGTGCGCGAGTCCCTTGAGGATCAGACCATGAATATGGCGAAGAACGCGGCGCGCCTGTTTGAGGAAAACCTGCGCTATTCCGACGGAACGCCCGTCAAGGTCGTCATCGCGGATACCACCATCGGACGTGTCGGTGAGGCTGCCGCATGTGCCGACAAATTCAGAAGAGAGGGCGTCGATATCACCTTGACCGTCACTCCCTGCTGGTGCTACGGTGCGGAGACCATGGACATGGATCCCAACACCATCAAGGCGGTATGGGGCTTTAACGGAACCGAGCGTCCCGGTGCCGTCTACCTTGCCTCCGTGCTTGCGACGCACGCGCAGAAGGGACTCCCCGCCTTCGGCATTTACGGACACGACGTACAGGACTGCGACGACACGGAGATTCCCGCGGACGTCAAGGAAAAGCTTTTGCGCTTCGGCCGCGCGGCGGTGGCGGTTGCCACCATGAGAGGAAAGTCCTATTTGCAGATCGGTTCGATCTGTATGGGCATCGGCGGTTCGATCATCGATATCGATTTCATTGAGGACTATCTCGGCATGCGCGTGGAATCCGTGGACGAGGTGGAGATCATCCGCCGCATGACGGAGGGTGTTTACGACAAGGCAGAGTTTGAAAAGGCACTTGCGTGGACGCGCGAGAAGTGCATCGAGGGCTTTGACAAGAACCCCGAGAATCTTCAGAGAACGAGAGAAGAGAAGGACGCGGATTGGGAATTCGTTGTCAAGATGATGGTCATTATCAAGGACCTGATGAACGGAAACCAAAATCTTCCCGAAGGGTGCGAGGAGGAGAAGGTGGGACACAACGCCATCGCCGCGGGCTTCCAGGGACAGCGTCAGTGGACGGATTTCTATCCCAACTGCGATTTCCCCGAATCCATGCTCAACACCTCCTTTGACTGGAACGGCGCGCGCGAGCCGTATATTCTTGCCACCGAAAACGACGTGCTCAACGGACTTGGCATGCTCTTTATGAAGCTTTTGACCAAC
The DNA here is from genome assembly GCA_045536125.1 of Eubacteriales bacterium. Taxonomy (GTDB): domain Bacteria; phylum Bacillota; class Clostridia; order Oscillospirales; family CAG-272; genus UMGS1865. The sequence continues at coordinate 10,180 of JAZSMX010000100.1, forward strand.
CGCGCGCAGATGTTTGCCGACGTCCGCACCTACTGGAGCGGAGACGCGGTCAAGCGCGTAACGGGCTATGAGATCGAGGGCAAGGCAAAGGATGCGGACGGCTTTATCCATCTGATCAATTCGGGTGCATGCTGCCTGGATGCCAACGGTGCTGCCAAGGATGCTTGCGGCAATGCTGTGATGAAGCCCTGGTACGAGGTGACCGAGGAGGATCAGAACGCGATCCTTCAGAACTCCACCTGGAACTATGCGGATCTCGGATACTTCCGCGGCGGCGGATATTCCTCCCGCTTTGTGACGACCGCGGAAATGCCCATGACGATGATCCGTCTCAACCTTGTCAAGGGACTCGGACCTGTGGTACAGATCGCGGAGGGTTGGTCGGTGTGCCTGCCCGATGACGTGACCGATACGCTCTGGAAGAGAACCGACTACACCTGGCCCTGCACCTGGTTCGCTCCCCGCATGACGGGCAAGGGTGCATTCACCTCCGCATATGAGGTAATGAATCAGTGGGGCGCAAACCACGGCGCGATCTCCTACGGACATATCGGTGCCGATATCATCACGCTCTGCTCCATGCTCCGCATTCCCGTTTGCATGCACAACGTGGAGGAGGAGAAGATCTTCCGTCCCGCTGCTTGGAACGCCTTCGGTCAGGACAAGGAGGGCGCGGATTACCGTGCTTGCGCCGCCTTCGGTCCGCTTTTTAAGAAGTAAGCCATGTTAAAGGGAATTCCGAAAATCATCTCTCCGGAGCTGCTCAAGGTGCTCTGTGAAATGGGACACGGAGATCGCATTGTGATCGCGGACGGCAACTTTCCTTCGGAAAGCGTCGGAAGGAATGCCCGCGTGATCAGAGCCGACGGACACGGTGCGTGCGAGCTTTTGCGTGCGATCCTTACCCTGATGCCCCTGGATTCTTACGTCGATTCTCCCGTCAAGCTGATGCAGGTCATCCCCGGAGATCCCGTCGAAACGCCCATCTGGGAGGAGTATGCCGAGATCGTGGAGTGCGTGGGAGAGTGTGACCGATCCCGCATCGGACAGGTGGAGCGCATGGCATTTTACGAGGAGGCAAGGAGCGCTTACGCGATCATTGCCACGGGTGAGAGTGCGCTCTATGCCAATATCATGCTGCAAAAAGGTGTGATCTGACATGCAAACAACTCTGTATATGTTAACCGAGACAAGCCCCTATCTTTTGGGGCTTGTCATTTGTACCGAACGCGGAAATTGCGTTGTGATCGACGGCGGACGCGCCGAGGACATGCCGCTTTTGAAGAAATACGTACAAGGACGCCCGATCGCGGCATGGTTTTTGACGCATCCCCACGTGGATCACATCGGCGGTCTGATTTTTGAAATGGAGAAAAACGGAGGCGCGGATTTTGATATCCGTCGCGTGATCTGTCGCTTTCCCGATTATGACGAATGGTTGGCGGCTGCCGACGAAGCACCCGATCGCGACTATTTTTTGGAGGAGCTGAACGAGTCGCTTCCCGCCTTCAACCGTATAAAACCCCTGTTCGGGGATCGCTTGCATGAAGCGGAGCAGGGCGAATGCTTTTCGATCGACGAGCTGTCGGTGGAGATCCTTTACACAACGCACAAGGGGCTCTATTCCAATCCGATGAACGACGCGTCGATGGTCTTCAAGATCACCACGCCCCGTCAGTCGCTTCTGATTCTTGGCGACCTCGGCCCCGAGGGGGGAGACGTGCTGTTTTTTGAGTCGCGCGACAAATTGAAGTCGGACATCGTGCAGATGGCACATCACGGTCACATGAACGTCGATTTCGGTGTCTATGCCGCCATCCGTCCGCGCGCCTGTCTTTGGAGCGCGCCGCGCTGGGTGTATGACGAACCCGATGTGCCGAGCTATCTTGCCGACCGAGAGAAGCTGGTTCGTATGAAGAGAATCCGCATGTACGGCTCCCGTCTGACCAGAGAATGGATGGAGCTGCTCGGTGTCAAGGAGCATTACGTTTCCTGCGAGGGAACACAAACGATTTTACTGTGAAGCGAAAGGGGGTGTCTCAAATTAAAAATTTGAGACACCCCCATAGGGGCTCGGCAGATTTAGGCG
>JAZSMX010000072.1:0-11218 GCA_045536125.1 Eubacteriales bacterium
GAAAATGACGGCGTCGAGCCGTCAAGCAAAAACCACGGGGGTGTCGACCAAATGCAAAATGCATTTGAGACACCCCCTTAGGTTCATTTGCAAGAGACACGCTCGGATCACAGGTTTATTTCGCGAACCGTTTCAGCAGAACGATCAGTCCGAAGATCAGAATGATCGGGAACAGAACGGTAAAAAGCAAGCCCGTTTTCAGATTGCCGCCGACGGCTTCGGCAATGCCGCCCACCATGGCAGGTCCGACCGCCGCACCCAGATCCCCCGCCAAGGCAAGGAAGGCAAACATTGCCGTTCCGCCCCGCGGACATTTTTGTGAGGAAATGCTGATCGTTCCCGGCCACATGATTCCGACCGCCAAGCCGCAAAGCGCGCAGCCGACAAGAGCAAGCATCGGAAGGGGCGAAAGCGCCGCCAAAAGATAGCACGCCACGCACAGCGTGCCGCATCCAAGCATGATCCTTGTCAGATCCAGCCGTTCACTGAATTTTCCGTAAAACACACGCGACAGTCCCATGAAAACCGCAAAAAGGCAAGGACCTGCCAGATCTCCCACGGTTTTGGAAACGCCGAGTGCCGATTCCGTAAAGGCGGTTGCCCATTGCGTCATGGTGGCTTCGGATGCGCCGACACAGATCATGAGCAGGATCATAAGCAGAAACAGGGGGAGACGCAAGAGCTGACCGATCCGCAGCCCCTCTCCCTCCTCCACCAGTCGTTCGATGGGACAAGAGAGGAAATTAACGGTGTTCAACAAGGGAACCACCGCCCAGATCAGCGTCAGAATCTGCCAATGCTCCGTACCGAACACTGCGAAAAAGAGCGTCGATCCCAAGATCACTCCGACCGCTCCCCAGCAATAAAACGAGTGCAGAAGGCTCATCACGCCCGCCTTGTTTTCAAAAGGGCAAGCCTCCACGATCGGGCTCAGAAGCACCTCAATGAGACCGCTTCCGATCGCGTAAAGAACAACGGAAACAAGAATCCCCACAAAAGGATTTGGCAGCAATTCCGGCAAAAAAGCCATCAGCACCAGCCCCAGGGCAGAAACCACCTGAGATACCACCACGCAGGTGCGGTATCCGATGACGTCGGCAAATTTAACCGCCACAAGGTCAACAAGCAGCTGTGTCAGATAGAAGACCAGGGGGATCAGCGCGATCATTTCAAGAGAAATTCCGTAAGTGTCCTTGAAGGTCAGAAACAAAAGCGGCGTAAAATTTGCGGAGATTGCTTGCGTGATAAAGCCGAGATAACAAGCAATCAGTGTTTTTTGATAATTCTTCGGTTTGGTCATAGTCTCTCCTTTGGGAAGCAATGCCGAATACGTTGATTCAGACGGTGGCTCCCTTGCCGTCCACGGTATTCTACCATGAAACAAAAATGTGTGCTTGCACGGACATTTTTGTGGCACGCTTGCGTGCCTCCCATCAAATATAGCAGGCGCACGGCAGTGCGCATAGGGCGGAGCCCCGGGGCTTGCGTCAGCAAGACTTCCTGCGGATATTTATATCATGAAACAAAAATGTGTGCTTGCACGGACATTTTTGTGAAGCCATCAAATATAGCAGGCGCACGGCAGTGCGCATAGGGCGGAGCCCCAAGGCTTGCGTCAGCAAGACTTTCTGCGGATATTTATTATACCATACTCCGTAAGCTTTTTCAAGACGAATTTTAAAGTACTTCCCAAGAATTCCTCTCTGTGTCCGTCCGACAAAAAACGACATATACTGGAATGGTACTTCTCCGTCCTTCGGGGAGTGCCAATGTGACAAAGGAGGTTATTTGATGAACAAACAAAATTCTTATCTTCGAAATGGGAACGGTCGCTGCTGCAATCACGGGCAGAACGGCTGCGGCTGTCAAAGGCATGAGGATGACGACTGCTGCGACAGAGATCAGAATCCGTGTGTGATCTGTCCCCCGGGGCCCGAAGGTCCGATGGGGCCCATTGGACCGCAAGGTCCTGTCGGCCCTCAAGGTCCGCAAGGACCGCGAGGCCCTCAGGGTGTGCAAGGTCCTGTCGGCGCGCAAGGACCTGTCGGTCCTCAAGGACCTGCGGGAGAGACAGGTCCTCAAGGTCCTGTCGGCGCACAAGGGCCTGAGGGGCTTCCCGGAGCTATGGGAGAGACCGGTCCTCAAGGGCCTGTGGGATCTCAAGGACCGCAAGGACCGCAAGGGCCTGTCGGTCCTCAAGGTCCGCAAGGAGAAGCAGGTCCTGTGGGACCTCAGGGAGAGGTAGGGCCTCAAGGGCCGCAAGGACCTGTCGGACCTCAAGGTCCTGAGGGGCTTCCCGGCGGCGTGTTGAGCTATGCCGATTTTTATGCCTTGATGCCACCCGACAATGCGGCAACCGTCGCTCCCGGTTCGGACGTCGCCTTTCCTCAGAACGGCACCATCGCCAATACGAACATCGGTCGCCTTGGCGCGTCGTCCTTCCTCTTGAGCGCGATCGGCACGTACCAGGTGTTCTTTGAGGTCCGCGTCACAGAAGCGGGACAGCTTGTTCTGACCTTGAACGGCGAGGAGCTGCCCTTCACGGTTGTCGGGCGTGCGACGGGAACGTCACCGATCGTGGGCATGGCACTGATCAGCACCACCGCGGCAAACTCGATTCTCACGCTCCGCAATCCCGCGGACAACGCATCCGCTCTGACCGTCACCCCCAACGCGGGCGGCACGCTTCCCGTTTCCGCGCATCTTGTGATCACGCAGATCGCTTAAATCCCCTTTTTCGATGCCTTAAAAGAGACGGTCGGCTTTTTCGCGCCGCGGAATTTGCGGTTTTCGCTTGAAAAAGCTCAAAATATCATCAATCAACGGGCGAAACTAAGGCGTGATGCCGCAAAGCAAAAACGACGGGGGTGAATACCAAATGCATTTTAGCATTTGACTCACCCCCGAAAACGTGTTTCTGCATAGGAGTGCAGCCTTGTTATTTCATCAATTCGTCCGTCAAGCGAAGAATCTCGGGTGCAATTTTCGCGCGCTTATGCTTGACGATGGCATGATAGACGGGAAAGGCAATTCCTGCCAGAATACCGCCGACGATTCCGATGATGATCCCGATGAGCATTGAGAAATCCCGATACGCGCCCAGAACGTCGGCAAAATCGGTCATCACAAGACTCATACCGCATCCCATGATCAAAAGTCCTATGACACCGAGCGTGATGGCAACACTCATTGCCGTTTTCGTCACACTTGCATCCAAACGGTAAAGACGCGTCATTTTGTCCTCACTCTCCGTGGGCGGTGTGTATTTTTCACGGATGCGCTTCAATTCCGCCTGCTCCTTTGCGGAATAGGTATAGGAAAATCCGCTCTCCCGATTATTGTTCTCCATACTGTACCTCTGATTTGATTTTTTTCTTTGCCGTGACAATCATATAGACGGCGATTGCCACAACGATTCCGATGACCGAGAAGCCGACGCTTCCCAGCATAAATTTTTCTGTCATCATATCCATCGTTCCCTCGCCAAAGGTCGTCAGCATGGTGGAGGTCAAGGTCAGCATGGACACGCATGCCGACGCGAAGCTGACCGCTTTGGTTGCGGAGAGGACGGGGCTGTTATACCGTCTGTACCTTACGACACTCACGATCGCCACCGTAAAGGAGGTAAAGGTGTATGCCGCCATCGTAATTGCCGTGATCATGTGATGCCGGAAGGTTCTGTTCCAGTAGAGCATGAAAAATACGATCAGAGCGAGTGCCAGATTCATGAAAAGAAGAATCCAGCCGCACGTGCGGTATTTTCCAAGCTCACGGCGCATCTGCTCCCCGGGAGCATATTTTCTCGTATGCAATACCAAAAAGAAGCGCATCAAGGCAAGGCAGACGTAGTACGCACCGATCGAATAAAACCAAAACGTTCCGTGGTAGTAGCCAAGCCACATCTGAAGCAGCGCGTAAGCGAAATTCCAAAGGAGCGAGCCGCAAAGGGAGACGTTGACGCGCCAACGGGTATCCTCTCCCCAACGGCGAACGTATTTGTTTTCCTCCTTGAAGCTTTGAAAGAAGCGGATCAAATACGGGAGCTTGAAGCACCAGACCGTCAGGGTGTATGCCGCCAGCACGTAGGAAATATAGGCAATGACCGATTTCGTTCCCACCGCCACCATGGAATAGACAAGCAGAGCAGTCGCCACGGGAAGGAGAACAATCATCAAGGCAATATGCGGAAACAGCAATGCTTTACCGAGCTTCTTCCAGTCCATGTTTATCCCTCCTGATCTTCACTGTAAATACCGAGCCAACACCGAGCGTGCTTTCCACACCGATCTCGCCCTCTGTAATGTCCACCACGCGACGGACGAGCGCAAGTCCCAGACCGTTGCCCTGCGTAGCACGGGAAGTATCCCCTTGATAAAATTTTTCAAAGATATGAGCGCCCACCTCACGCGACATGCCGCAGCCCGTGTCGGACACCTTGACGGTTGCATATTCTCCGTCCGCACGCAAGGTCACCGTCACCTTGCCGCCGTCCTCGGTAAACTTAAAGGCATTGGAGAAGAGGTTGTTCCAAACCAAGGACAACAGCTCCGCATCGGCGCAAACAAGCACGTTTTCTTCCATATCGGTTTCAATTTCGATCTGCTTTCGCTCCCATACGCTCTCATATCCCAAAAGGCATTCGCAAAGCTGCTCCCCAAGATCAAAGGTAGCAAGATTGGGATAAATCTGCTGATTCTCCAGTCGGTTGAGCTTGAGCACGTTGGTCATCATATCCGACAAGCGGCGCGAGGCGTCGCTGATCGCCCTCGCATACTCCATCCGCTCCTCCCTGGAAAGGTCGGGCTCTTGCAGAAGCGTCGCATAGTTCTGCATCACGGCAAGCGGTGTTTTCATTTCATGGGAAACGTTTGCGATGAAATCCGCACGCAAGGTCTCCACACCCGAAAGCTCCTGTGCCATTTTGTTGATGCATGCAATGATATCGTTGAAGCGATCGTCGGCGGCAAATTTGGAGATTGGCTTCAAACGGACGTTGAAGTCTCCCGCGATCATTCGCTCTGTCGCCTCGACAATCTTCTTTGCGGGATGCTCCAGAGCCATTTTTCGGCGCAGAAAGTCAAAAAACGCCATCCCCGCGCTGATTAGAATCACCGCCGCCATCGTCGCCTTGGCGGCTGCCGTGATCTCATCTCCGGTAAAGGAATGCCCGATGCTCTTCTCCAGAGTGGAAATAAACAGCGTCAGACAGCAGGTAATCACGATTGCCACCAACAAGAAGAAGATGAAAAAGCTGCTGAACGCACGGAGGATGCTCTTAAAAAAGCGTTCCCTTTTCACTTGATCACCGCCTTGTAGCCAAGCCCGTGCACCGTTTGAATCTCAAATGAGGTACAGGCGGCAAGCTTGGAGCGCAGCTTGGTCATATACACGTCCACGGTTCTCGTTCCCGACTGGGTATCCACGTCCCAGAATTCATCCATCAGCTGCGTGCGTGTGAAGGTCTTTTTCGGGTAGGACAAGAGCTTATAGAGCAGATCGAATTCTCTTGCCGTCAGAGCGATTTCCTTCCCTGCAAGAGTGGCGGTGCGCTCGTCGGCATCCATCACAAGCTCCCCGACCTCAAGGCGGCGGCTGGACGCGATCTTGGAGCGACGCAAGAGCGCACCGATTCGCAAAAACAGCTCGTCAAGATCGATCGGCTTGGTCATATAATCGTCGATTCCGATGCGAAAGCCCCGTTGCTTGGACGCAAAATCGTCTCGTGCGGTCATAAACAGAATCGGAATTTCGTTGTTGAGAGAACGCACGGTTTTGACGAATTCAAAGCCGTCGATTCCCGGCATCATGATATCCGTCACAATCAGATCAAAGGTGTTCCGATACATTTCATCGTATGCTTCCTCCGCACCGAGACACCCGACCGCCTCATAGCCGCTGTTTCCGAGGAAGGAACACACACTGCGGTTCAGATCTCTGTCATCCTCCACAACCAAAATTTTGAACATAGCTACCTCCGATAAAGATGGGATGCGGCAAAGCCTTCAGCACCCGAAAAAATCCCGTTTGTCGATCCTTTCGGGCGCACGTTTGCTTTGATGCCTCTATTGTATCACGGAATTGTTAAAATTTTGTTTGCGTTTTCAAGAATTTACACAAAATCAAAAAAAATCGGCAGAAAAATCATCGTTCAGATTGATCACACGTTTCTTTTTTTGTTCGGCATACTTCATGGGTGCTTTCCTGATCACTTCTCTGAGGATTGGAATCAGCCGTTCATCAATTCGCCGCAAGTCATCAATGGTCCGATGCCCAAACAAAGAAACCGTAAATACGTTCATAACTCCTCCAATTTCACTACTATAAGCACAAAAAGTAATATATAAGCGCTTATAGTATACCATCGCAAGGAAATAATATCAATAGTCTGTGGAAATTTCATTCGAATATTTATAGACTATATGTAACGAAAAACAGCAGTGAGGATTATGATGAGTCAGCTTGCAAAGATTTTGGGACAGCGAATCAGAAATTACAGAACGGAAAAAGGCTTGAGTCAGGAAAAGCTCGCGGAGCTTTCCGGGTGTCATCCCACGTACATCGGTCAGATTGAGCGCGGCGAAAAGAATGCCACCGTGGAGAGCATCGAAAAAATCTCCGCAGCATTGAACGTTCCCCTGTCCAAGCTCTTTGAAAAGCTTGGCGCACAAGAGCGTACGGAACGCAACGTTCCTTTGGAATGCTATGAGCTTCTTTCCTCGAAAACAAAAGAGGAACAGGAGCATCTTTACCGTGTTTTGCTTGAAGTGGATCAATATAAAAAGAATACATCCAAGGAATCATAGATAGGTAGGGCGTTGGAATTGGGACATCCCATCCAACGCCTTACCTATTTTGTTATACAAGTGCGGTTTTCTTCAGAACCTGTCGGCTGATCGCTCCGAGGCCGAAGGCAAACATCGCGCCGCCTGCCGCAGAGAGCAGAACGTGCACGGGAGTGGAGGAAAGGGGCGTGATCATGGAAACCATCATAAAGAGAAGCATCCCTCCCCCGAACGAGGTGCAAAGAGAGAGCCACGCCCTCTGCTTTGCAGCAACGCTTGTCAGTACGAAAATGGGAACGAAAACAAGCATCAAAAGAATCTTGGCAAGAAGGCACATCACAAGATTCAGTGCAGTCAAGCCGAAGAGATCAAAGGACAGCCCCGCGATCGCGCCGCCGAGGATTGAGCCTGTGAAGTAAGCGATCAGCATCAAAGCACCGCAAACAAAGCCCGCGAGTGTCTTGGAAAGCACGTAATCCCCCTTCCCCGATCTGACGGTGAAGAGATTTTTGGCATATCCGCTTCTGAAATCCTCCGAAATGAAGAGGCAAACGAAGACCGCGACGCACATAAACATCATATTGATGTTGCACATCATAAAGATCTCCGAGCCGCCCATCTGCTCGCCCCCGGGAAGCGTTCCGATGTTCTGCCACGTGTTCTCAGGACCTACCATCACACTCTCCACACCCGTTTGGGGATTGACGGACACGCTTCCGTCCATCATTGCCATCATCACGGTCATCAGAATCGGCATGACGAGAGATGCCGCGATCAGAATGTAAAAGATCCTTGATTGGAACATTCTGCGAAAATCCACCTTCAGCATGCTTTTGGCACGCTTGGAAAAAGAAACCTTGTCAAATTTCATCTTCTGTTCCATCTCATCTGCCTCCCTTCATCAAATCAATATAGTATTCCTCAAGTCCGATCTTGTCGGTGTGAAGCTCCGTAACACAAAGACCTCTCTCCCAAAGATAGGTCATAACCTCCTCGGGCGTGGTCTGATCGTACACGCGCAGATACCCTGCCTCGTCCTCCTCCACACGGGAGTACTTGCAGGAAAGGAGCATTTTGGTCTTGTTCATCTCACCGCTCTTCAGAGCCACGTAGGTGCGGCAGCTTGCATCCAGCTCCTCCGCGGTCATTTCCACGATCATTCTCCCCCCACGGATGATGCCGTAGTGAGTTGCCACCTTCTGCAATTCTCCCAAAAGGTGGGAGGAGACGATGATGGAGCGCGTCCCGTCCTTGACAATTTCCAGGAACACCTCGCGCATAATTCGCATACCGTCGGCATCCAGACCGTTGAGCGGCTCGTCAAGAACCAGCAACGTGGGTTCTCCCAAAAGTGCCATAGCGATGCCGACTCTTTGCTTCATACCGAGAGAACAGTTTTTGAACTTGTTCCCTGCCGCGCCCTCCATTCTCACGGTTTTCAGTGCGCGGATGACCGCCTCCTCTGCGCAAGGGAGAGAAAGGTTTGCCGCCTGGAGCATCATGTTTTCAAACACGCTGAGCCCCGGGAAGCACCCGGGGGATTCGATCAGAACCCCCATCCGCGCTCTGACATCACGGTCGGTGTAATCCCTTCCGTAGATTCGGATCGATCCGCTGTCTTTGGGGATCAATCCGCAGATCATCTTCTCGGTGGTGGATTTTCCCGAGCCGTTCTCTCCGATGAATCCGTAGATCGCGCCCATGGGAACGGTCATATCCAGCATGCTAACCGCAGGCTTCTGACCAAAGCTTTTCGAAAGTCCTTTGATTTCAACTGCATTCATACTTCCACCTCCGATCAATAAACGTCGCTCTTGGAAAGAACGTAGGTACCCAATGCATTGTAAACGACCGCCCAGACCAGCGACACAACGATACAAACGGTCAAAGCGCCGAGATCGGAAGAAAGATTGGCATTCACCGACGCGCCGTAAAGAAATGCGTTGAGGAAAAAGCTCGGCAAGGAAAGCGTCTCCACAATCGCAGCCACACCGATGATCAGAATCCCCGTTCCGAAGAAGAAGCTCGACGCGATGGAGATTCCGAAATACCTTCTGAAAATCACGTTGAGGAAGGTATAAAGGCTTGCCCAACCGAGGCTCATGAGCATTTTTCCGACGATTGCGATGACAAGGCTTCCCACGTTGACCGAGGCTTCATAGCCCGCAAACAGACCGCCGACAACACCGCCGAAAAGATAGGTCACGCACATGCACATCATCGCGAAGGCACAAACGATACTCTTGGAGATCATGTAGTCCTGCTTTTTGGGGTGCGTGGTGAAGAGCTGCTTGACGTAGCCCGACTTATAGTCGTGACCGATGAAAACCGAGACCATGATCCCACCGAAGATGAAGACCATGTTCATGTTGGCATAGTCGGCAATGGTTTCAATGACGTACAGGGATTTGGAAGCCGCCATGATCTGCCACAGATTCGAATACAGAGGCGTTGCCGCACCGCCGTCGGGCGCTTCCATCATCGTCATTGCCGAGATCATTGCGGGAATGATTGCCGCAATCGCAAGAAAGATGTAAAACATCGGCGTGTGGAACAAACGGTAAAAGTCCACACCGAGCATCCCCTTGATGCGACGGCCAAGGCTCGGGGATTCAAACTTCAATTCTTCCGTCATCTTATGCGCCCTCCTTCTTCGACATGAGCTCAATATAGTACTCCTCCAAGCCGACCTTGTTCTTCTTGATCTCGCTTGGCACGTGCCCGTTCTCCATCAGATAGCCCACAATGCTCTCCACGTCGCCCTCATCGTAAATACGGATGACGTCTCCCTCCATGCGGACGTCGCTGTACCGCTTCGTCAAGAGCAGCCACGCGCGCTGTGTTTCCTTGGTTTTGAGCGTGACAAAAACCTGCGCTCTTGCATCCATATCCTCGGCGGACAGCTCCATGATCATGCGCCCCTCGCGGATGATACCGTAGTGCGTCGCGATCTTTTCCAGCTCCCCAAGGATGTGGGAGGAGATCAGAACCGTGCATCCGTAGTTTTTGGTGATGTCCACAAGAATCTCTCTCATGATCCGCATACCGTCGGTATCCAGTCCGTTGATCGGCTCGTCCAGAATGAGAAGCGCGGGATTTCCGAGCAGTGCCATCGCGATTCCGATGCGCTGCTTCATACCGAGCGAGCAGCTCTTGAATTTCAAATTGACGTGCTCCTCCATACGGACGATCTCAAGCACTCTGTGAATCTCCTCGTCCGCGTCCCCAATGCCGAGGTTGATGCATTGCATCATCAGATTCTGATAGACGCTAGAGCCCGGGAAGCATCCCGCGTTCTCGATCAAAGCGCCGACTCTGACACGCACCCCGGGATCGGTATAGTCCCGTCCGAAGAGCTTGATCTCCCCCTCATCCGGCACAAGATGACCGCAAATGAGCTTTTCGGTGGTGGATTTTCCCGAACCGTTTTCCCCGATAAAGCCGTAGATCGCCCCCACGGGAACGGTCATGTTCAGATGATCGACCGCGTACATCGAGCGAAAGCTTTTTGAAAGATTTCTGATTTCAATGGCGTTCATGAATTTCTACTCCTTCATATTTTTAAGCGCAACAGAAGCGAGCCGTCTCTTTCCGCCTCGCTCCCGTCTTGATTCTCTTTGTTTTTATTCTTCTTCCTTCATGAGTCGCTCGCTCAGCTCTAAAATCCGAGCCCTGTATTTCTTCTTGCGGTGATTCAAAAGTCCCAGATAAATCGGATAGTTGACCAGTGCCAGAATCATACCCACGCAGCCGATGACGATCCCGACAGGCATCGGATCGATCGCGAACGGAAGAGACGCGGCAATCTCCGTCATCACAAGGCTCATGCCGCAGCCCATGATGATCGCGCTGATGCTTCCGAAGATATACGCAAAGACGTTGACGGGGCGTTTCACCTTGGCATCCAGAGCGCGAAGCTCATCCAATCCCGTTGTCTTCTTCCCCATGTACTGTGTGCGGATCTTCTCCACCATAAATTGCTGATCGTTTCTGTTCATCACGCAACCTCTCTTTCGTAGTTTACACCCATATTATACGAAGCGTTTGTTTTTGATTGTTTGGCGTTTTGTTTCCGTTTTGTTAAAGTTGAATTTTTTCAAAAAAAAGAAAACGGGGGAGATCAATGCGAAATCGCATTGATCTCCCCCGTCCGAGGGGCAGGTCAACGACACTCCCCCATCGACGGTGCGACGGAATCACTCAAATCCCTTTTGGGACTGTGCAATCAAAGCTCATCGATCAGCACCTTCCAAAGAAGAATTACTTCTTATCCAGCTTGTAGTACTTCTCAAGGACCTCAAGAGCTGCGTTTACGTTGCCCTCGTGAGCTTCCTTGGAAACATCATAGTAGCCGTCATAGCTGTCAGTGGTGCTGTTGGCGGTCTTGTAGAACTCGGTTCCGTCGGGGTTGGTCATACCCATAGCAACGAAGGAGG